>JAUYHF010000007.1 GCA_030690165.1 Deltaproteobacteria bacterium
TGCGAAAGCAGGTCTTAGTGATCCGGTGGTTCTGTATGGAATGGCCATCGCTCAACGAATAAAAGGTACGCCGGGGATAACAGGCTGATCTGGCCCAAGAGTTCATATCGACGGCCAGGTTTGGCACCTCGATGTCGGCTCATCGCATCCTGGGGCTGAAGCAGGTCCCAAGGGTCCGGCTGTTCGCCGGTTAATAGCGGTACGTGAGCTGGGTTCAGAACGTCGTGAGACAGTTCGGTCCCTATCTGATGTGGGCGCAGGATATTTGAAGGAAGCTGTCCCTAGTACGAGAGGACCGGGATGGCGGCATCTCCGGTGTTCCAGTTGTTCTGCCAAGGGCAACGCTGGGTAGCTGCATGCCGAAGGGATAACCGCTGAAAGCATCTAAGTGGGAAGCCCCTCCTAAGATAAGATATCCCGGGCCGCAAGGCCCCTAAAGGTCACTTGGAGACTACGAGTTTGATAGGCCGGATGTGTAAGTCCAGTAATGGATTGAGCTTACCGGTACTAATTGACCGTGAGGCTTGACCATAATAATATCTAAGTGCTTGGGTTCTGATTCTGAGCGTTTTGCCCCTATTCAATTGAATATAAGTTTTTACGCCTTCCCGCGGCCATACCGGAGGGGTCACACCCGTTCCCATTCCGAACACGGAAGTTAAGCCTTCCAGGGCCGATGGTACTGCATGGGCAACTGTGTGGGAGAGTAGGACGTCGCGGGATTTAATATTAAAACCCCGATTCTTAACTGAGTCGGGGTTTTAATTTTTGTGAAAATTTTAAATTGAGGTACATCCTTCTTATCATCGAGAACCTGCCTGCGCACCCCCGTAAACTATTACTTGACAAATGTAAACCATTAGTGTAAACACAATTTATGATTACTATAGGGGCTAAATTAAAAGCCTTAAGAGAGAGCCAAAAATTATCTCTAAGAGATTTGGCTGATAAAACCGGCTTATCTGCCAGCTTCTTATCACAATTGGAGCTTGGGCAGGTGTCGCCATCCATTGCCTCCCTTGAAAATATTGCAAAGGCGCTCAATGTCTATATTACATATTTTTTTGACGACACCCAAAAGACAGATAGTGTAGTAATAAGAAAGAATGAGCGGAGAAAGATATACAGTAAAGGTTCTATGGCAATTATTCAGCCCCTGGCGCATGAAATAAGCAAAAAGAAGATTGAACCTTTTATGCTGGCGCTGGAGGCCGGAGGCGAGGCCGGGGAGCACCCATATTCGTCCCGCCACGGCGAGGAATTCGGGATTGTTATACAGGGGCGGATTGGATTTACCCTGGAGCAGAATGAATATGTTTTAGAAGAGGGGGATAGCGTATATTTTAACTCATTTAAACCGCACAACTGGAAAAATATAAGCAGGAAAAAGGCAAAGATTATTCTGGTTATTCCGGCGCCATAAGGACAAAATGACATTGTCACCCTTTACCCTCGTATCTTTTTCAATGCTTGTTTTTGCGTTTGCCGCTGTTATTGCGGTGGTTTTTGTAAACCGGCAGCAACTGGCAATATCTCTTTGTTTTCCCCTTGCCGCAATTGCTTCAGCCGTTGCTGTTACTGCCGGGGTATGGACAGTATCAAAAGGTTTTATTCTGTCAAAAACTATCCCTCTGGGACTTCCAGATCTACCATTTCACATGAGACTTGATTCCTTATCAGGCTTCTTCCTCGTTGTAATAGGGCTTTTAGGTCTTTTTGTCTCCATCTATTCAATCGGGTATGTAAAAGAGATATTAAAACATAGGCCGGTAACAAGTCTTATTGTATTTTACTGCATCTTTCTTGCCGGGATGTTTTTAGTCATTCTGGCAGATGACGCGCTTTTCTTTATGATTTCATGGGAGGTCATGGCCGTATCATCCTATTTTCTTGTGATGTTTGAGGATGAAAAGATAGAGAATAGGCGGGCAGCCTTTCTCTATCTGGTAGTTGCGCATATCGGCGCAATCGCAATACTTCTATCATTTGGCGTTATGGCTGGCCTTGCAACAGGGATTGAGACATTTAATGGTTATACATTTGATGCCATGCGTTCGACCTCATTTCCGGCAGGATGGGCGACCCTCGCCTTTTTGCTGGCATTTTTTGGATTTGCTGCAAAGGCAGGCGTTGTCCCCCTGCATGTGTGGCTTCCAGATGCCCACCCGGTTGCCCCCTCCAATGTCTCTGCCTTGATGAGCGGAGTTATGCTCAAAACAGCCATCTACGGCATAGTCCGTATTGTCTTTGACCTTATACATGTTTTCCCATGGTGGTGGGGAGGGCTCGTGCTCATAGTGGGGCTTATATCCGCCGTCTTCGGGATACTCTTCGCGCTCATGCAGGTTGACCTTAAAAGACTGCTTGCGTATTCGTCTGTTGAAAACGTAGGCATTATCCTTATCGGCATCGGGCTTTCAATGATATTCATCTCATTTAAAATGCCTGTCCTTGCCGCACTTGCCCTGACAGCCGGGCTCTATCATACACTCAACCATGCCATGTTCAAAGGGCTTCTGTTTATGGGTGCAGGGGCAGCGCTTCATGCCACCCACGAGCGAAATATGGAAAACATGGGCGGTCTTATTCATAAAATGCCGTGGACTGCCGCTCTCTTTCTCATAGGTTGCATCTCCATATCAGCGCTTCCGCCATTTAATGGCTTTGTCTCAGAATGGCTTATGTTTCAGGCATTTCTTTTGTCGCCCGCGCTTCCAAGCGCCCTGCTTAATCTCTTAATCCCGCTCGGCGCCGCGTTTCTGGCGCTTGGAGCCGCTCTTGCCGCGGCATGCTTTGTCAAGGCATTCGGCATAACATTTTTAGGCCGCTGGCGCGGACATCGCAATCCCCCCTTACATCCCCCCTTTTACAAAGGGGGAAAGGGAGGATTGGAGGCGGATTGGTCAATGCGTATTGGAATGATGCTTTCTGCCGTTGCATGTCTTGTGCTTGGGATATTTCCAACAATATTAATAGGCTGGATGGATACATTATCAGAGCAGATGGTAGGGGCAAGGCTTGCTGTTTCAGCAGGGGCATTCGGCTGGATGTGGCTTACGCCAATAAGTCATGAGCGGGCATCGTATTCAGGCTTTATTGTCTTTCTCGGCATTCTGTCAGTGGTAGCTGTAACATATCTCCTGCTCCATACCCGCCGTACTGCTGTGAGGAGGACGCCGGTCTGGAACTGCGGTTTTGAAAAACTGACAAGCCGTATGCAATATACTGCCACTGGTTTTTCCATGCCGATCCGGAGGATATTTGGATTTCTTTTTTATGTTAGGGAACGGGTGAGAACGACTCAATCGACTGGAAATACGGCATATCCTGAAAGATTACATTATCACCTTCGGGTGAGAGACCGTTTTTGGAATTTACTCTACAAACCTGTTGCCGATGCGAGTTTTTGGGTGTCACGAATGGTTGGGAGGCTTCAACAGGGACGGATACAGATATACCTCATGTACTCATTTATAACAATCATAGTCCTTCTGATGTTTTTGAGGTGAAACCAATATGAGTCCTCACAAAGGATAAAGGATGATGAAAACTTACCCATTTATAATAGAGATGCTTCAGATTGCCGCTGTTCTGATATTATCGCCTGTTTTTATAGGCTGGATACGGATGGTGAAGTGCTGGTTTCAGGGAAGGACATCCGCAGGGCTTTTTCAGCCAATGATGGGTATTATAAAATTATTTTATAAGGATGCAGCGCTGGCTGAAAATGCCTCGTGGATATTCCGCTTTACGCCGTATCTTGTCTTTGGTGTAAGTGTCCTTGCAGCAGGTATTATACCGATTATTTCTACTGATTTATCTCTGGCCTTAACAGCAGACGCAATTGTGATAGTGGCGCTCTTTGCGATTGCAAGATTTTTTACTGCCCTTGCCGGGATGGATATCGGCACAACCTTTGGCGGCATGGGGTCAAGCCGCGAGATGATGGTAGCATCGCTTGCGGAACCCGCTATGCTGATGGCGATATTCGCCGTATCGCTGGTCAGCCATTCAACATCCCTCTCGCAGATAGTAACAGCGCTTGGCCATGGGCTGCTGATACTGAGGCCGTCGCTTGCATTTGCGCTTTTAGCATTTATATTAATTACATTGGCGGAAACCGGAAGGATACCAGTGGACAATCCGGCTACCCATCTGGAATTAACAATGATACATGAGGCCATGATACTGGAATATTCTGGAAGACATCTTGCGCTCATGGAATGGGGCAGCATGATGAAACTCTTTCTTTTTACAACACTGGGGATAGCGTCTTTCTTTCCATGGGGCATTGCTGATAAAAATGACATAACAACGGTTGTGTTAGCCGTTCTTTTTCTTGCAATAAAGCTGGCCGTTGCCGGTGTTGGCCTTGTTTTAATAGAGACAGGGCTGGCAAAGATGCGAATCTTTCGTGTGTCTGAATTTTTAGGAAGCGCATTCCTGTTCGCCACATTAGGGATGCTTTCGTATTTTATGCTGGAATAAATAAGGCAGGGATTAGGGGTTATAAGTATGTCTACAAACATTGCGGCTCAGATAAACAGCGTTCTTGCCGCACTCATTCTCCTTACGGCCTTCGGACTTCTTGTACAAAGGAGGATATACGGGCTTTTGCATCTCTTTGCATGGCAGGGACTATTTCTTTCAATAAGCACGGCAGTTGTGGGATTTGTTGCAGGCGCGCACCATCTTTATATTTCATCTGTTTTGACTCTGGCCATTAAGGTGATACTGCTGCCGTATATACTCCATGTCCTTATAATCCGCTTGCGGATACGGAAGGATATAGATACCGTGGTAAATATCCCAACTACCATGCTCATGGGGATTGCCATTGTGATATTCTCTTATCACCTGACCGCTCCTATACGGGAACTTTCTACGCTTGTAACAAAGTCCACCCTTGCGGTCGCCCTTGCAACTGTCATGTTAGGGCTTCTCATGATGATTACCAGGAGGCATGCGGTTACGCAGATTATAGGATTTCTGGCAATGGAGAACGGGCTCTTCTTTGCGGCTACAAGCGCAACCTACGGCATGCCGCTTGTTGTTGAACTCGGTGTTGCGCTCGACATCCTGATCGCAGCATTCATATTCGGCATATTCTTTTTCCATATCAGCGCCACCTTTGAGTCGCTTGATGTGGAGCAGATGGCGAGACTCAAGGAGGAAGACTGATACTTCTCATTCTATTAGGCATATCATTTTTTGCGGCGGTCATCCTTGCCTTTGTGGGCGACAGGAAATATGCGCCTGAGATAAACATCCTCGGCTCTGCCGCCACATTTCTGGCAGGGGTTGGTCTTGCGGTTCAGGTCTACAGGCACGGGCCGATAATAGCAGGCAACAAATTTTTTTTTGTTGATGCCTTTAATGTCTATCTCGCTGTTCTCACATCATTTGTATCAATGACAACCGCCATCTTCAGCAGGAGGTATATGCGCCGGGAAAGGGAACATGGCCGTGTTGGGCACTGGGGCATGCGATTTTATCACGCCATGTTCCAGCTTTTTATCTTTGCCATGCTTCTTGCGCTTCTTACAAACAATCTCGGGGTTTTATGGATAGCAATGGAGCTTGCCACCCTGTCCACTGTTCTTCTGGTCTCTCTCTACCGCACACCTACGGCGATTGAGGCTGCATGGAAATATTTTATCCTCTGCGGCGTAGGTATAGCCCTGGCGCTCTTCGGCACTGTTCTTCTCTACTTTGCCGCAGAAAAGGTTTTGGGCGAAGGCGGCGAGGCTCTTCTCTGGACAAACTTAAATCAGGTAAAAGATAAACTTGAGCCAACGGTTCTCTCGCTTGCCTTTGTATTCTTAATGGTTGGTTACGGCACAAAGGTGGGACTTGTCCCTTTACACAACTGGCTTCCTGATGCGCACAGCGAAGGCCCGACGCCAATCTCTGCTGTCCTCTCCGGATTATTGTTAAATATTGCCCTCTATGCGCTGGTGAGGTGCAAGGTTCTTGTTGACGGCGCTACAGGCACGCATCAGGCCGGCTATATAATGATGGGGTTTGGGCTTTTATCTATTCTTGTGGCCGCCTTTTCCCTTTTGAGGCAGAAGGATATAAAACGGATGTTCGCATATTCATCCATAGAGCATATGGGCATAGCAACCTTTGCCTTTGGTCTCGGCGGGCCCATAGCCACGTTCGGCGCATTACTGCATATGCTGATGCACAGCTTGACAAAATCATCCATATTTTTCACCGTAGGCCATGCCTCACAGATGCACGGCACGCAGGAGATGAGCAAGATAAAGGGTCTCATAAGGGGAAACCCGCTTGTTGGATGGGGGCTCATGCTCGGCGTTATGGCAATTGCCGGTATGCCGCCATTCGGTATATTTACGAGCGAATTTCTTATATTGACAGCAACCATAAAGAATGCGCCGTTTTTAGCGCCTTTTCTTCTTTTGGGGCTTGCCGTTACATTCGCAGCGCTTTTCAGAAGGGTTCAACCAATGATTGCCGGTGAGATTCCTGCAAACCAGCAGTTTTTAAAAGTCGCCCATCTGCCGGTGATTTTGCACATGGTATTGGTGCTTATCATTGGCATCTATATGCCAAATTTTCTGGCTGAGTGGTTTAATACTGCAGTGGCCTTATTTAAATAAAAATATGAGCACACTAAAAGACAATACAATTTCTTTGATAGGAATAGAGGCAAGATTTGATGAAGGGCAGTATCCTAAAGATGTACCTGCCTGTATCGTTCCGCGAGAACGGTTTGCAGAAGTTGCAAAGGCAATGAAATCTGCTGGGGCGAGGCTTGTTGCAGAGTGGGCGACAGATGAGTCTTCCTTCGGCAGAGGCTTCGGCATTTATGCCTGCTATGCAAAAGATTCAGAATATCTTATTATTAAGACATACGCGCCTCTTGAAGACCCCGCATTTCCAAGCCTCATAAAGAAGTTCGTTTCAGCCTATCGGTTTGAGCGGCAGATGAAAAGTCTTATAGGTGTTAATCCAATTGGTCATCCAGACCCAAGGCCTTGGATAAAGCATGAGGACTGGCCTGAGGATGCATATCCATTGAGAAAATCATTTAATGCATCAAAACCATTGCCAAGAGTGGCGGGCGAATACCAGTTCATAAAGGCAGAAGGCGAGGGGGTTTATGAGATACCTGTTGGTCCTGTTCATGCAGGTATCATTGAGCCTGGGCATTTTAGATTTCAGGCTGTTGGCGAGGATATCATAAATCTTGAGGAAAAACTCGGGTATGTTCACAAAGGCATAGAAAAGAGGTTTGAGTCACTATCATGGGTAGAAGGCGCAAAACTGGCAGGCAGGGTATCGGGTGATACTACTGTTGCACACAGCCTTGCATACTGCAGGGCGTTAGAGTCAATGGCAGGGTGCAATCCCCCTCAGCGGGCATTATGGCTTCGGGCGTTGATGCTGGAAAGGGAGCGCATAGCAAATCATCTCGGAGATTTGGGCTCAATCTGCAATGATGTTGCCTTTGCATTTCTTTTATATCAGTTCTCAATACTTAAAGAGAGGCTTCTCCGCACAAACTTAAAACTCTTTGGCCACAGGTTTATGATGGATAGGATTATTCCGGGCGGAGTGGTTGTTGATATTGGAA
Organism: Deltaproteobacteria bacterium; assembly: GCA_030690165.1. Taxonomy (NCBI): domain Bacteria; kingdom Pseudomonadati; phylum Myxococcota; class Myxococcia; species Deltaproteobacteria bacterium. The sequence goes on from JAUYHF010000007.1 coordinate 7,604, forward strand.
AAAATGCTCAAGAAGAAATGTTATCAGAAATGGATTGCCTAATAGATGAATTTGAAAGGCTTGTTACTATCTATGATGAAAATCCATCCCTTGAAGACAGGGTAAGGGATGCAGGCACACTCAGTCCTGACAAGGCAAAGGAAATAGGAGTTGTTGGATTTGTGGCAAGGGCAAGCGGCCAGAACCTTGACTGCCGCATACAGAGTCCGTTCCCACCTTATAACATCATTATTCCTAATATAGCAGTCCTTCAATCAGGTGATGTCCACGCCCGCGCATGGGTGCGCATAGAGGAGATAAGGGAATCTATTAGAATCATTTGTGAGATATTGCATAATCTGCCAGACGGAGAGATTTCTAATCCAGATCTCCAGTCTCAAGCCTCCAGCCCACAGCCTCATATGGCTGGCTTTGCAGTTGTTGAAGGATGGCGCGGAGAAATTGTTTACTGGATTCAGTCCGGGCCAAAGGGTGAGATAAATCGGTGTATGGTGAGAGACCCGTCCAGCGTCAACTGGCTTGCTTTGGAGCAGGCGATTCATGGGAATATTGTCCCTGATTTTCCATTGTGTAATAAGAGTTTCAATCAGTCTTATTCAGGACACGACCTATGATTAGGATACTTCATCAGATATTCAGGACAGGTATTGTTACCGAGCCTCTTCCTCCTTTAGTAGAGGCTGAGATAAAAGAAGTAGGCGCAAGACTTGAAGAGACTATAAGAAAGCGTTTTCGCAGAAGCCTTACTATAAGGGAGGTAGATGCAGGTTCATGCAACGGCTGTGAACTTGAGATTCATGCTATAAATAATCCAATCTATAACTGCGAAAGATTTGGCATACGCTTTACCGCTTCCCCAAGGTTTGCAGATATGCTTTTAGTAACAGGGCCTGTTTCACGGAACATGGAGATTGCACTTAGCAGAACCTACAATGCCACACCTTCGCCGAAGCTTGTAGTAGCAGTTGGAGACTGTGGTTATAATGGAGGCATATTTGGCGAGAGTTATGCCTCCCTCGGCGGTATTGGAAAGGTTATTCCTGTAAATATTTATATTCCGGGATGTCCACCTGCGCCTATTGCCATATTGCAGGGTATTCTAAAAGTCATTGGGTGAAACGAGAATGAATAACATGGTACTAAATTGGTAAAGAGTATGACGCCGCTGGATTTAAAAAAAGAACCCCCGTTTCTTTCAAAAGGAACGGGGGTTCTTTTGTAGCCTTGACAATATTGTTCTACAAGACTAAATTATAATCGTAGTTGTTTGAACGGAGGATTATCAAATTATGCGGTTTGACAGATTTACCATAAAATCACAGGATGCGCTGCAGGAGGCGCAGTCAATTGCTGAAAGGCATCAGCACCAGGATGTTGACGACGGGCATCTTCTTCTTGCGCTTATTGGCCAGGAGGGGGGCATAGTTGCGCCCATAATTCAGAGGGTTGGGGCAAATATAAACTTGATAAAGGGCCAGATTGAGGATGCATTGAAAAAGCTTCCAAAGGTTTCCGGCGCCGGTGGGGAGGTATATCTTGCGCCTGGGCTAAAGAAGATTCTTGATAAGGCATTGGAAGAGGCGCAGAGGCTTAAGGACGAATTTGTATCAACTGAGCATATACTCATAGCAATCGCGAACGATAAGACAGGCGAGGCCAGCAGGATACTGTCAGCCCAGGGAGCTACTAAAGACACCATATTAAAGGCATTGGCATCTGTAAGGGGCAGTCAACGTGTAACAGATCAGAACCCTGAGGAAAAATATCAGGCCCTAATGCGTTATACAAGGGATCTGGTTGAGCTTGCGAGAAAGGGTAAGCTTGACCCTGTGATAGGCAGGGATGATGAGATACGGCGCGTTGTTCAGGTTCTTTCCAGAAGGACAAAAAATAATCCTGTCCTGATCGGCGAGGCAGGGGTCGGGAAGACTGCCATTGTTGAGGGCCTTGGGCAGAGGATTGTGTCAGGAGATGTGCCTGAGACCTTGAAGAATAAAAGGCTTCTGGCTTTGGACCTGGGCGCGCTCATTGCAGGGACAAAATACAGGGGTGAATTTGAGGACAGGCTAAAGGCCATTTTGCGGGAGATTAATGAATCGCAGGGTGAGGTGATTTTATTCATAGATGAACTTCATACATTAGTTGGCGCAGGCGCTGCCGAGGGCGCAATGGATGCATCTAATATGCTTAAGCCCGCGCTGGCGCGTGGAGAGATTAAATGCGTGGGCGCAACCACCCTTAATGAATACAGAAAGCATATTGAAAAGGACGCTGCGCTTGAAAGGCGGTTTCAGCCTGTTTATGTGGGCGAGCCTTCTGTGGAAGACACCATATCAATCCTGCGCGGCCTTAAGGAAAAATACGAGGTTCATCACGGCGTAAGGATTGCGGATTCTGCCATTGTTGCAGCAGCCACACTATCCCACAGATATATTGCTGACAGGTTTCTTCCTGACAAGGCAATTGATTTGATAGATGAGTCGGCCTCGGGGCTCAGGATTGAGATAGACAGCATGCCCACAGAGATAGATGAGGTAGAGAGGCGCATAATACAGCTTGAGATAGAGAAACGGGCATTGAAAAAAGAAACGGATAAGGCGTCGCTGGAGAGGCTTGCAAAGATAGAAAAAGAGCTTGCCGATCTAAAAGAAGAAAGCACCGGTTTGAAGGCAAGATGGCAGAAGGAAAAGGCAGAGATAGGAAAGATAACGGCGATAAAGGAAAAGATTGAGGATACAAAACTCAAAGCAGCACAGGCTGAGAGGGGAGGGGATTTGGGTAAGGCTGCTGAGCTAAAATACGGTGTCCTTGTTCAGCTTCAGAAGGATATGGAAGAGGGACAGATAAGGCTGACAGAGACTCAAAGGAATCACGGTATGCTGAAGGAGGAGGTTGGTTCAGAGGATATCGCAGAGGTAGTTTCCAAGTGGACCGGCATCCCTGTGTCAAGGATGATGGAGGGGGAGAGGGAGAAGTTGTTAAAGATGGAGGACAGGCTCAAGAAGAGGGTTGTGGGCCAGGAAGAGGCGATAAAGGCGGTTTCCAATGCAGTGAGGAGGGCGAGGGCAGGGCTTCAGGATGTAAACAGGCCTGTGGGCTCTTTTATATTCCTGGGGCCGACGGGTGTTGGCAAGACGGAGACAGCAAGGGCTCTTGCAGAGTTTTTGTTTGATGACGAGCAGGCAATGGTAAGGATTGACATGAGCGAGTTCATGGAAAAACATTCTGTGGCAAGGCTTATAGGCGCGCCGCCTGGTTATGTGGGGTATGAGGAGGGCGGCTATCTCACAGAGGCTGTGCGCAGAAGGCCGTATTCAGTCCTTCTCTTTGACGAGATAGAAAAGGCGCATCCCGAGGTGTTCAATATCCTTTTACAGATACTAGATGACGGAAGGCTTACAGACGGTCATGGTCGCACGGTTGATTTTAAAAACACGGTTATTATAATGACATCCAATATAGGCAGCCAGTTTTTGACTGAGTTGGGGGAGAATGAATATGACGAAATAAGAAACAGGGCGCTGGAAAGCCTTAAGGTTTCATTTAAGCCGGAGTTTTTGAACAGGATTGATGATATAATCATTTTCCATCCACTATTAAGGGAGCACATAAAGGCAATAGTGGATATACAGGTGGAGCGTCTTAAGAAACTGCTTAAGGAAAGGAAGCTTGAGCTTACGTTGGATGAAGGGGCAAAGAATTTTCTTGCTGCCGAAGGCTATGACCCGGCATACGGCGCAAGGCCGCTTAAAAGGCTAATCCAGAGGGAGATTCAGGACCCCCTTGCAAGTAAATTGCTTGAGGGTGAATTCAGGGAAGGCGATAATATTATTGTAAGCGAGGATAAAGGGAAACTCAGGTTTGAGCAGTCGAAGGCGCGGCATGGCGCAAAGAAATAATTTGATTAATTTCCTGTTAATTTACATTAATACTGCCAAACAGGTCTTGACAAAGGTGTGATTTTCAGGTGAAGTATCATTTGTAACGGTTAAGGGAGGTAGTTTTATTATGGCATTGTTAAAATGGGACCCGTTCAAAGATCTGCTTACCATTCAGGAAAGGATGAACCGCTTATTTGATGAAACCCTCTCCAGGGCAAAAGGCACGGGCGAAGAGATGGGAAGGAGCGGTTGGCATCCTCCGGTGGATATTTATGAGACAGATGAGCATATTATTCTAAAGGCGGAGTTGCCGGGGATAAAAAAGAAGGATATTGAAATAGAGATAAATGACAATATTCTTGTATTGAAAGGTGAAAGCAGGTTTGGAAAAAATGTTCAGGAAGAAAACTATCACAGGATGGAACGTTCCTATGGCGCCTTCCAGAGGGTATTTACCCTTCCTTATATAGTGGATAAGGATAATGTTAATGCAAAATATAATCATGGTGTTCTGGAGATTATGCTGCAAAAAATCAGAGAACAAAAGCCTAAGCACATAAAGGTAGAGGCAAAATAAAAGTGCAAATTGCAAATTGCAAAATTAAACAATCCATTAGCTTATTGCCTAAACAAAAAAACAAAGGAAATCTCAACGAAAGGAGAGGCAGGGCTTTTAGATAATATTCTTTATGATTTGCGAATGAGGTATGTTAGTGTAATAAAATAGCGAACGGCGCATGCCGCTTGCTTCAGTGAAAGGAGGAAGAAGATGGACAATATTACAGGTAAGAAAAGATCCGGCATTACCGGCATTAAGAGTATAATGATAGTCGGGATAGCATCCCTGTTGCTTGGTGTTATGCTGACTGCAAGATTTGGCATCACACCATCAACAGACGCCCAGAGTTTCTGGAAAGAAAAAATGGAAAAGGCAGAGTTGTTGCAGCTTGAGCCCAACTCATTTGTAAGATTAGCAAAAGAACTGAACCCTGTAGTTGTCAACATATCCATGACACAGGTCGTAAAACAAAAACCGATGGTTCCGTTCCCTGAATTCAGAAATCCTTTTGAAGAAGAAGATGAGTTCAGGTTACCAGGAGAGGCACCGGAAAGGGAATTTAAGAGGCAGAGCGCCGGCTCAGGATTTATAATAAATAAAGAAGGATACATCCTTACAAATAGTCATGTGGTGGAAAACGCAGAAGAAATAATAGTTACACTTTCGGATAAAAAGGAAAAGGAGTATAAGGCAAAGCTCGTGGGCAAGGATGTAAGGCTGGATGTGGCGCTTATAAAGATTGACGCAAACGGCGATCTGTCTGTTGCCGCGCTTGGGGATTCTGACAAGATTGAGATAGGGGAATGGGTTATTGCTATCGGCAATCCATTTGGTTTGGGCCATACAGTTACCGCTGGTATTGTAAGCGCAAAAGGCAGAGTCATTGGCGCAGGGCCGTATGATAATTTTATTCAGACTGACGCGGCTATCAATCCAGGCAATAGCGGAGGTCCTCTGTTTAATCTCAGGGGAGAGGTTGTAGGAATAAATACCGCAATCATTGCAGGCGGCCAGGGCGTTGGTTTTGCCACGCCTATCAATATGGCAAAGGATATACTTCTTCAGTTAAAAGAAAAGGGCAGTGTTACGAGGGGATGGATAGGCGTCGGTATTCAGGAGGTGACGCCTGACCTTGCAAAGTCTTTCGGCCTGAAAGACAAGCAAGGCGCGCTGGTATCCTCTGTGCAGGAGGGTGAGCCTGCTGATAAGGCAGGGATAAAGCCGGGCGATATTATTGTGGAGTTTGATGGCAAAGAAATAAACGAGGTAAGCGATTTGCCGAGGACTGTTGCCTCTATTGCCCCCGGCAAAACCGTTAAGGTAAAGATTATAAGAGACGGCAAGCAAAAGGATATTTCAATTACTGTAGGAAAGATGAAAGAAGAGGAAGAGGCCGCGGCAGTTGAGGGGAAGGAAGAGGGAACGCCGGAGAAAAGGTTTGGGCTTTCAGTTCAGTCAATAACCCCTGAAATAGCCCAAAGGATGGATCTCAAGGATACAAAAGGTGTATTGGTGGTTAAGGTCAAGCCTAATAGTCCTGTTGCGGAAGCAGGTATAAAGAACGGTGATATTATAAAACAGGTGAATAGAAAAGATATTAAGGATCTCAAGGAATACAAAGAGGCAATGAAGGCAGTTTCTAAGGACGATACTGTTCTCTTCCAGATAGTCAGTGGCGGCAGGACATTTTATGTTGCCATAAAGGTGAAAGCAAAGGATTAGGGATTGCGGAAAAATACCAGAATTGTTGCCATAACAGGCGCCAGCGGGACGCTGTACGGCTTGAGGCTTATACAGGAACTTCTGAAAAGGGGAGATGATACGGCAGTAATCATCTCCCCTTCTGGTTTTCTGGTTCTGGAGCAAGAGACAGGTTTAAGACTAAAAGGCGATAGACTTGGTGTTGCAAAGGGCTTGAGAAAATATTTTGGCAGAACCAGGGGCAAGATAAACTACTATCCTTCAAACGATATTTCTTCTCAACTGAGCAGCGGTTCATCCCTTATTCGTGATATGGTTGTATGTCCGTGCTCCATGGGTACGTTGGCAAGAATTGCATCAGGCATATCTGGAAACCTGATTGAACGGACGGCAGATGTTGTATTAAAGGAAAAGGGGAGGCTCATTATTGTCCCGCGGGAAACACCTTTAAATCAGATACACCTTGAAAACATGTTAAAGCTCTGTAAAATGAATGCGCATATAATACCTGCAATGCCGGCCTTTTATCACAAACCAAAAAAAATGGAAGACCTCGTTGATTTTGTCGTGGGCAAGATTCTGGACGCAATGGGAATCGAGAATAGATTGTATAAAAGATGGGGTGGCGGGAAATAGTTATGCTGGATATAAAATTTGCAAGAGAAAATCCAGAGAAAGTAATCAAAGCCCTTGAGAAGAGGCATTATGATATATCTGTATTTGATGACTTTCTCAAAAACGAAAAAGAAAGGAAAACGATACTTTCCGCTGTTGAAAACCATCGCCAAAAGTTGAATGAGATTTCTAACAAGGTTGGAGTAGGCAGAAAACAGGGACAGGATGTATCAGAATTATTATTCAAGGCAAAAGAACTTTCAGACACAATAAAAAATCAAGAGGCTTTTTTAAGTGAATGGGAAGAAAAAGTTAAAAATGCGTTATTGATTATCCCCAACATCCAGCACGCAACAGTTCCCGAAGGTAAGACACCGGATGATAATAGAGAAGTCAGAAGATACGGCAACCTTCATCAAATTGCCTTTACACCAAGAGATCACAGCGAAATAGGTGTCAACCTCGGCATTCTGGATTTTGAGCGGGGAAGTAAAATAGCCGGCGCCAGATTTACATTGTATAAAGGTCTGGGTGCGCTTTTAGAAAGGGCGCTTATCAATTTTATGCTGGATGTGCATACGCGGGAGAACGGATATATAGAGGTCCTCCCGCCTTTTATGGTAAACAGGGCATGTATGACAGGGACAGGCCAGCTTCCAAAGTTTGAAGACGACCTGTTTAAGATAGAAGGATGGGATCATTTTCTTATACCTACCGCAGAGGTTCCTGTTACAAATATCTTTAGAGATGAGATATTGAAAGAGGGAGAATTGCCAATCTATTACACGGCATATACGCCATGTTTCAGAAAAGAGGCCGGTTCATACGGCAAGGATGTGAAGGGGCTTATAAGGCAGCATCAGTTCAACAAGGTGGAATTAGTAAAATTTGCAAAACCGGAAACATCTTATGATGAGTTGGAAAAACTCACATCAGACGCGGAAAAGATATTACAGAAACTCGGCTTGCATTACCGTGTTGTTGAGCTCTGTGCCGGCGATATAGGCTTTTCATCCGCAAAGACTTACGACATAGAGGTCTGGCTTCCCGGCCAGGGCAAATACAGGGAGATATCATCATGCAGCAATTTTGAGGATTTTCAGGCGCGGAGGGCGAATATAAAATATAAACCAAAAGATGGAGGAAAGCCCAGATTTGTCCATACCCTTAACGGCTCCGGTCTTGCTGTGGGCAGGACTTTGGTTGCCATACTGGAAAATTTTCAGCAGGAAGATGGAAGCGTAATAATCCCGGAGGCCCTCAGACCGTATATGGGAGGGGTAGAAAGGATAGTAAGCGGTAAGCAGTAAGCAGGTTTGGTGGGGTACAAAAGGAGGGATTGTCTTGCTTGAAGAGAAGATAAAGAACAAGACTGCAAGGATTGGTATTATAGGTCTTGGGTATGTGGGTTTGCCGTTGGCGCTGGAATTTGCAAAGGCAGGTTTCAGAGTAACAGGCTTTGATGTTGATGAAGTTAAAGTCAGGAAGGCAAACAGAGGCGAGTCGTATGTAAAGGATGTAAAAAGCGCGGATTTTGCAAAAGAGATAAAAAAGGAAAGGTTTATTGCAACTGCTAACTTCAATAAACTCAGCGGGATGGATGCCATAAGCATTTGTGTCCCCACACCTTTGAGCAAGACAAAAGATCCGGATATGTCGTATATAATTGCGGCAACAGACGCGGTTTCCAGAAATTTGAGAAAAGGGCAGCTTATAGTTCTTGAGAGCACCACATATCCTGGAACAACCGAAGATGTTATCCTCCCTATGCTTGAGGCAAAGGGCTTTAAGGCCGGCAGAGATTTCTATCTTGCATTTTCTCCTGAAAGGGTTGACCCGGGGAACAAAATCTATCAAACAAAGAATACCCCGAAGGTTATAGGAGGCATTACGAAAAATTGCCTTAAACTTGCCGGTCTTCTTTACGGACAGGCGATAGAAAGAATAGTCCCTGTAAGCTCTGCGCGCGCAGCAGAGATGGTGAAGATACTTGAAAATACATTCAGGGCAATAAATATTGGCCTTGCAAATGAGGTTGCAATTATGTGCAATAAGCTGAATATAGACGTCTGGGAAGTAATAGATGCGGCAAGGACAAAACCTTTTGGTTTCATGCCTTTTTATCCTGGGCCTGGACTTGGCGGCCACTGCATACCAATTGACCCATCTTATCTTTCATGGAAGATGAGGACGTTGAACTACAATGCTAAGTTTATTGAACTTGCATCCGAGATAAATTCATCCATGCCGGGGTATGTTGTAGAAAAGGTTGTCAATGCGCTCAATCAAAAAGGAAAGGCATTGAAAGGCGCAAAGATCCTGATAATCGGGGTCGCATATAAAAAGGATGTGGACGATATAAGAGAATCCCCTGCGCTGGATATTATGGAACATTTAATTAAAAAAGGGGCAAAGGTATCTTACAATGACCCTTTAGTAAAAGAATTATCAATTGAATCCGGCAAACTTAAATCATTTAAACTTACACCAAATCTCCTTGCTAAATCTGATTGTGTTGTTATTGTAACAGACCATTCTGTTTATAACTATGCATGGATTGTAAAGCGCTCAAAGGTGGTTGTGGATACCCGTAATGCAGCGAAGGGGATTAAATCGGAAAAGATTGTGAGGTTGTGAAGATAGATTGAATATAGGCCTTATAAGGATGCGCTATACCCCTTACGGCGGGGCAGAGGTTTTTCTCTCCAGATTCATTGATGAACTCATTAAAAACGGGCATACCTGCCATCTGTTTGCTGCAAAGTGGGATGAGGATATAAAAGACGGCGTCATATGGCACAAGGTAAAAACATTCGGTCCTTCGTTCCTGCGTTTGTTGTCGTTTGCTGTAAATGCCTGGTTTGCCGTAAAAAGAACCGCTCCTGATGTTATCGTAAGTTTTGAAAGGACTTTGTATCAGGATATCTACCGCGCAGGAGATGGGTGCCATAAAGAATGGCTGATACAGAGAAGACAAGTCACAAGTCACAAGTCACAAGTCACAAGTCAAATAATATTGCTTCTAAAGCAATTCATTGTATATTTTAATCCGCGGCACCTTACCATCCTTTATCTGGAAAAAAAACTTTTTAAAAGCAAAAAACTAAAATTTGTCGTTGCGAACTCAAACCGCGGCAAAGAGGAGATAATAAGGCATTATAAATTGCCTGAAGATAATATTTGTGTTATATATAACGGGATTGATATTAATGAATTTGACCTTGGTTGCAGAGATAAAATCAGGGCTGCCTATAGGGAAAAACTTAACATAAAAGATGAAATAGCGCTTTTATTTGTGGGTTCTGGTTTTGATAGAAAAGGCCTCTGGTTTCTTATAGAGGCTGTAGGTATTTTAAAAAGAAACGGTTATAACAAGCTGAAACTCATTGTTGCAGGCAAGGGGAAGATTAGAAAATATAAGAATGCGGCGGACAGGCTTGGAATAGGAAAGGATGTGATATTTACAGGTCCCGTGAAAGATGTGCAAGGTTATTACTCTGCAGCGGATATATTTATCCTGCCGTCCATATATGAACCTTTCAGCAATGCCTGCATGGAGGCAATGGCAAGCGGGCTTCCTGTTGTAACATCAAGGATAAACGGGGTATCAGAGATACTCACTGATGGAAAGGATGGGATGATTATAGATGTTCCTGCAAACCCTGAAGAGATTGCGGAGAAGATTAAGCCTTTGCTGGATGAAAGGGCAAGGCAGGCCGTAGGCAGGGAAGCGCGGATGACTGTTGTAAACTACAGCATAGAAAGAAATGTAGAGAGATTTTTAAGGCTTATTGATGAGGTCAGAGGGGGTCTAAAGGGGTGAGGTCTATTTTAAAATATAACAGAGGGGTTGAGATCCTTGGTAATTTTAAAAAAGGGACTGTCCTTGTTATAGGCGATCTGGTAATGGATCATTTCATCTGGGGAAAGGTGAGGCGCATATCGCCGGAGGCCCCTGTCCCTGTTGTAGAGATTAATTCGGAGAGCCTTATGCTGGGCGGCGCCGCAAATGTTGTAAATAATATCCACAGTCTCGGCGGCAGGGTTCTTGTATGCGGCGTTATTGGGAAAGATGACGCCGGTAAAAAGCTCGTCCATGAACTTAAGCAAAAAGGAATACCGTCAGACGGTGTTATTGTTGAAGGCGATAGGCCGACCTCTGTAAAGACGAGGATTATAGCCCATAGCCAGCAGGTAGTAAGGTTTGATAGGGAGAAAAGGGACAAGATACATCTTGATGCAATGAAGGCAATAATAGACCATACAAAAAAGAAGATAGGCTCAGTGGATGCTATTGTTATATCAGATTATGCCAAAGGTGTGATATCCGAAGAACTTGTGGAAGAGGTGATAAATATTGCCAGGAAAAAGAATAAACCTGTTGCTGTTGATCCAAAGGTCAGCCATTTTGATTTTTATAAAAATGTCAGCATAATAACTCCTAATAATGATGAGGCATCACAGGCATCCGGCATAGATATCGAAGATGACGCAAGCCTTTTGCGGGCAGGCGAGGTTCTTCTCAATAAACTCGGAAGTGATGCGATTCTTATAACAAGGGGGGAGCATGGCATGAGCCTGTTTGAAAATAATGGCGGGATAACGCACATCCCCACTGTTGCGAAAGAGGTTTATGATGTAAGCGGCGCAGGAGATACTGTTATAGGCACGGTTGCTCTGGCAATTGCCTCCGGCGCAAGTTTCAAGGAGGCGGCAGTGATATCCAATTTTGCGGCAGGCATTGTAGTCGGCAAGGTGGGGACAGCCACTGTTACACCGGAAGAATTAAAGAAGGCTGTTGGAAATGGACTCGGAGCGAAGAAAGGAAGATGAGTAAACCAAAGGAGCCGCATTTAGTTAAACTAATAACAAGCCTTATAACCTCTGATAATGGGATTATAAACGGGCTTACAAAACCTGTTTTAAAAAAGATGGAAGACAGATTCGGCGGCATGGATATTTTAAGCGAAAGGCTGGATTTTAGCCATACCGACTATTATAAAGATGAGATGGGGGAAGGGTTGTTCAGAAAGATTGCATCCTTTGAAAAACTTATTAAACCCGACTCACTACCGGATATAAAGCTTTTTACAAACTCAATTGAGGATGAATATCTCAAGGAAGATGGGAAGAGGATAATAAATATAGACCCGGGCTATATCTCCATGGAAAAGATGGTTCTTGCAAGCTGTAAGAATTTCTCCCACAGGATATATCTAATAAACGGCGTATATGCTGACTTAACCCTTATTTACAAGGGCGATGGATTTCAGCCGCTGGAGTGGACATTTTCGGATTACGCCGAAGCTAATATGAGAAGACTCCTGAAAGAAATTAGGCAGAGGTATGCGCACCAACTTCAAAATATGTGGTCTACAAGTGCTTAAGAGCATGACGGGCTGCGGCGCAGCTCTTTTTTCAATTGGGGAAGGCAGGTTTTCTCTTGAAATAAAGAGTGTAAATCATCGCTTTCTTGAGATAAATATAAAGGCCCCGGACAGGTTTTTCCTATTGGAAAATAAGATTAGAGATATTATCAAAAAGTCTTGCTCAAGAGGTTCGTTATCTGTAGCAATCACGTCTCTTGGCACATCTCTTGGAGAAGCAGCAGGACAATTGAAGCCCAATATTCCATTGGCCAGATATTATATTGACGTTATCCGGGAACTTCAAAAAGAACTTGGGCTCAGACAAGAAGAGATTGACATATCACTACTTTTGAAATTCAAGGATATATTTTCTTTTAGCGGTATAGAGCGCAATCATGGAATGGATTGGAATGGGCTTAAATCTGGTTTGGAAAGCGCATTAAATTCTCTCTTAAAGATGAGGGAGGAAGAAGGCTGCGCCCTTGCAAAAGATATAGGTTTAAGGCTTGATTACATGGAGGATATTGTCTCAAAAATGGAAAAACGAGCGCCGATTATATCAGAGGCATATAGAGAGAAACTAAGGCAGAGGATGGCCGATATTCTTAGCGGCGCAGATGTAGATGAGGCTCGATTATTAACAGAGGTTGCCGTTTTTGCCGAGCGAAGCAGTATTACAGAGGAACTGGTAAGGTTAAAGAGCCATTTAACGCAATTTAAAAATATGCTCGGATTAGATGAACTGGGCGCCCATCCGAAGGATGGGTCGGGCAGAAAGGCGGATTTTCTGTGCCAGGAGGTTTTGCGAGAGATAAATACCATTGGCTCAAAGGCCAATGACTTTGAATTATCCACTCTGGTTGTTTCAGCAAAGGCAGAGCTGGAGAAGATACGGGAACAGGTTCAGAATGTCGAATAAAGAAGCAAGCAATAGTCAGCAGTCAGCGACAGGCGGCAACGGCATACTTTTTATTGTCTCTGCTCCTTCCGGCGCCGGCAAGACAACACTTTGCAGGAAGGCGGTTGACTATTTCCATGATTTAAGGCATTCTGTATCTTACACAACGAGGTCTCCCAGGGATGGTGAAAAAGACGGAATTGATTACCACTTTATAACTAAAGAGACCTTCCAGGAAATGATTAATAAAGGGGAGTTTCTTGAATGGGCAGAGGTTCATGGAAATAGGTACGGAACATCATTCAACGAGACTAAAAAACTGCTTGTAGGCGGATTGGATATAATCCTTGATATAGATGTCCAGGGTGCAAGGCAAATAAAACTGCAAATTGTAAATTTCAAATTTCAAATTTCAGGGGTCTTTATATTTGTCCTTCCACCATCATTGGAGGACTGTGAAAAAAGGATTAGAAACAGGGGTAAGGATAGTTATGAGGCAATTTTAAGCAGATTGGAAAATGCTAGAAACGAGATAAAAGAAATGTTCTGGTATGAGTATGTTATTATAAATGAAAACCTTGAAGATGCGTTTGAAAGGCTTAAATCAGTTATAATAGCTGAGAGAAGCAAAAGAGAAAGGATGATGGGAAAGCTTAAGGGGCTTTATCCCACGTTTCTGAAAGAATGAAGTAGTTCACGTGACAATTTTTGAGCGTGAACATTATAGGAGGTGTATATGGCAAGGATAACGGTTGAAGACAGCCTCAAAAGAGTGCCGAGCAGATTTGCGCTTGTAGTTTTGGCAGCAAAAAGGTCAAAGAATTTATTGAAAGGCGCAAAACCTCTTGTAAACTCGGAAAACAGGGCTATTGTAACTGCATTGAGAGAAATAGCAGCCGGCAAAATTGTATGTGAGAATACTTAAAACCTTAAAAAACATCATAAGCCACAACAGGATTCTAACCAGCGTTATGTTGGTAATTCCGTTTTTTTTCTTCGCTCGGCCCGGATTGTTAACCTTATCCATTGGCCTGCCGGTCATTCTCTTGGGAGAAGTGATACGTATATACGCCTCCGGTTACATTCATAAAGGTAAGGAAATAACGATGGACGGGCCTTATTCCTTGACGCGGAATCCCCTATATCTTGGGAATTTTTTTCTCGGTCTCGGATTTTCCATAGCCGCTGGCAACGTTTTTTTCCCGATTATTTTTATAATCCTCTTTTTTTTCATTTATCATGCTACAATTGAGCAGGAAGAGGCTTTTTTATCGAACAAATTTGGGGAGGTGTATGCGCACTACAAAGCAAAGACATCGAGGTTTTTTCCAACACCTTCTTCTATCAGAAATTCAGTAAACCCCGTTAGAAGTCCGCACATAGGAAGTAATGAAAGAACAAGTGGCATGAAACCTTCGGATAGGGAGACTTCTAACGGGGTAAAGGGGATATTTCGCTGGGAACTGGTTAAGAAACACCGGGAATACAATACCTGGATAGGAATACTGATTGGAATACTTCTACTCGTTGTCAAGTTTTTGGCGGTCTGAATCTTTTTCATTTGAGAATCATTCTTGCTGATAAACCCATGCCGCACATAATACAGAGATATATTTTCAGGGAGATGGCCATTCCCTTTCTCTTTAGTATCGGTATTTTTACCATTACCTCCCTCCTGAGCAAGATACCCCATCTCATACAGTTAATGATTAATCATGGGGTGGGTTTTTTGGTCGTTGTTCAGTTTATTGTATTCATCCTGCCGTCAATTCTCATATACGTCATTCCAGTATCATTTCTCATAGCTGTCCTCATTGCATACAACAGACTTTCCAGCGACAACGAGATAACAGCGATGAAGGCATCGGGCCTGAGCATATTAAAGATAAGCCGGTCCGTTGCCATTATGGCGCTATTTGCATACAGTATTTCATCTTTTTTCACAATCTATGCCTTTCCGTGGGGGAGTTTGTCATCCAAAAGGCTTATATATGACATGGCAAGAAGCAAGGCAAGTATTGGTTTAAGGGAACGGGTATTTAACAGCGCGTTTAACGGGCTGATATTGTATGCAAACCGTATAATAACTGAAAATGGCGAACTGGAAGGTATTTTCATTTCGGACCAGAGGGATGAAAAAGACAACAATATAATAGTAGCAAAAAGCGGCATTATATCATCTGACTACCAAACTATGAAAATAACCCTGAGGCTTTTTAACGGCAGAGTCCACAGGTCAGGAGAAAAAGGGCTTTATAAGATTGTTACCTTTAATACATACGATTTAAACTTAAGCCTTAAAGATGAAGAGATAAAAAATCCTGATACTTCAAAGACCAACAAGGATCTGACTGTCAGCCAGCTAAAAGAAAAAATAGACGATATGAAGAGGGGGGGAAGAGATCCGTCGCCACATATAATAGATCTTCATAAGAGATTTGCACTCCCTGCTTCTGTATTTGTTTTTGGTCTCCTTGGCATCCCATTGGGAATCCAGAGGGTAAGAACAATAAGATTTACCAGTTTCACCATTGGCCTGGGAGTTATGTTATTTTATTATGTATTGTCAAAAGCATTGGAGTCGCTCGGAGAAAAGGGGCTTCTTAATCCTGTATTGGCAGTATGGGGAACGGATATCTTAATGGCTGCTCTGGGTGTTACAATGTTTTACAAGGCGGCCAAGGATTCTCCTGTAAAATCATTGGCATGGTTAGAAGAAAAGAAAGACGCCGCGCTTGTGATTATTAAGGCCGCTCTGCTGCGGAGGAAGGGATGAGAATACTTACAAGATATATCCTTAGGGAATTTCTTAAAATTTTTACACTTACACTCATTGCCTTCGTATCTATTTATCTTGTTATAGATATATTTGAGCAGTTTGACAGGCTTATAGAACATCGCGTTAGGTTTGGCGATGGATTTAAATTATTTCTATACAAGACACCTTTTATCTTCTACCAGACAAGCCCGGTTGCTGTTCTAATGGCTACCTTGATATCCCTTGGTATCTTTGTCAGACGCAGCGAGTTTACTGCTGCGATGGCAGGCGGAATCAGTGTATCACATTTTTTTATACCTTTCTTTATGACGGCATTAGCCGTAAGCGGGTTAAACTTTATGCTTAATGAGTCAATTATACCATTGGCTAATCAAAAGGTTATGGCTATAAAAGAGACAATGGGGGGGATAAATAAAAGAAGAACGCAGTTTGTTCAGGACAGCGTATGGTTCAGGGATAAGATGGACATATACAGCATAGACTATATAGAGCCGCAAAAGGGGATTTTAAAAGGCCTGACCATATATAAGCTTGACAATGATTTTAATATTATTAAAAGGATTGACGCTAAAGAGGTAAGCTGGATAAATGGGAAATGGATTGCAGCCAGTGGCAAAGAACTAAGCTTTCAGCAAGGCGGACTAGTTGAGGAAATAAAAATGACAGGAAATACGATACCGCTTGCAGAAAAACCGGAAGATCTTATAAATATTGAAAGGCTCGCAGATGAGATGAATTTCAGAGAACTTTTGAGATACGTGAATAAACTTAAGAGAGAAGGGTATGTGCCTACAAGATATCTTGTAGATTTACATTCCAAAATCTCATTTCCATTGGTAAGCATTATTATGGCAATGATAGGAATGCCGTTTGCATTAAAGAGCGGAAGGCACGGCGGGATAGCTGTTGGCGTTGGTATAAGCATCATCATAGGTTTCAGCTACTGGGTCGTCTTTGCAGTCAACACCTCCCTCGGGTATAATGGCATCACCCCGCCTTTTTTGGCCGCATGGCTTACAAATTTTATCTTTGCCGCGCTGGGGATTTTGATGTTTGGGTATGTCAGGCAGTAAATGGAAGATTAAAATTTTTACCCTATTCCCCTTCCTTCACAATATATCCTATACCCCTTACAGTGTGTATCAGTTTTTTGAAAGGTTCTTTGTCTATCTTGTTTCTCAGATGATTTACATAAACATCAATGATATTGGTGTCGCTGTCAAAGGAATAATCCCAGACGTGCTCTGCTATCATTGTTCTGGTCAGAACCTTATTGGGATTTCTTAAAAAGTATTCCAGGAGACCGTATTCCTTTGAGGTCAGATCTATTACAATATCGCCTCTTTTTGCCTTTCTTGTAGCCTGATCCAGAACGAGGTCTGCGAACTTAAGTTCGGTAATGCCGTAGCCCTTCCTTCGCATGAGCGCCCTTACCCTTGCCAGAAGCTCTTCAAATGCAAATGGCTTGCTTAAATAGTCATCGGCCCCGCTGTTAAGCCCTTTCACCTTATCATCCACAGTGTCTCTTGCAGTGAGAAGAAGCACAGGGGTCTTGATCTCTTTATTTCTTAAATCCCTAACCACGTCTACGCCGCTTTTTTTAGGGAGCATTATATCCAGTATAATGACATCATAGTCATTTGTTGATGCGAGATATTCACCTTCAACCCCGTCATACGCAACATCAACGGCATAGCTTTCTTCCTCAAGCCCTTTTTTTATAAAGCCCTCAACCTTTTTTTCATCTTCTACAACAAGTATGCGCATGGCAGCCTCCAACAAAGCAGGAAGATTTGAACTTTATTGCTTCAATACCTTCGGTATATCTTCACCTTTTATCCTGCCAATTGCGGCAAGGGTTATTTTACCCGGATTGAATATATCTTTAGCCAGTCTTCTTATATCCTTCGGAGTCACCTTATCTATACCGCCTATTATCTCCTTCAGGGTAATTGTTCTTTTAAAATATATCTCATCCCGCGCAAGTTTTGTCATTCTGCTTTCGCTCGTCTCAAGACCGAGCAGCATGCTGCCTTTTAGCTGTTCTTTTGCAGATTTAAGCTCTCCTGTAGCAGCCTCTTTTTTTGAAAAGGTGTTTAGCTCTTTCAGAATCAATTCTACCACCTTGCCGAATGTATCAGGAGCAGTTCCGGCATACACCACCAATGAGCCTACATCAAGGCAGAGATTCAAATATGAGTATACGGAATAGGCAAGCCCTCTCTTCTCCCTTATCTCCTGAAATAAACGTGAACTCATTCCGCCGCCAAGCAATGTATTGAGCAAGTAAATCTTGTATCGGTCGGGATGTGTCTGGTTTGGTGAAGGTGTGCCGAGGCAGAGATGCACCTGTTTCAGGTTCCGCTGTTCCAGTGTAATGCCGGGATACGGCTTCGGGATTTCTGATCCCTGCTTGAAACTTGCAGAGCCTGCCTCGCACTTGATGCGGGGGACAAGTTTAGGATTTTGGATTTGGGATTGTGAGATCGGCATTTTTTCAAAGGGCTTCAGCAGTTTCAATAATCTTTTATGGTTTATATTTCCAGCCGCTGTTATAATCACAGCATGCGGCAGGTATGACCCCCGGTAATAAGACACAACATCATCTCTTTTTATAGAGTTTATTGTCTGGAGATTGCCAAGAACCGGCATACCAAGGGGATGTCCTTTCCAGAAGGCCTTTGCAAACATATCATGGATTAAATCATCGGGTGTATCCTCGACCATCTTTATTTCCTGCAGGATTACCGCTCTCTCCTTTTCTAACTCTTCTTTATTAAATTTTGAATTCAGGAATATATCTGAGAGGAGGTCAACTGCCAGCGGGATATCCTTGCTTAACACTTTGACATAAAAACATGTATTCTCTCTGCCTGTAAAGGCATTAAGCACACCGCCAACAGATTCTATCTCCCTTGCAATATCCAGGGCAGTTCTTTTTTCAGTGCCTTTAAAGAGTAGGTGCTCAATAAAATGGGATATGCCGTTTTTTTTGCCATCCTCATTCCTGGAGCCGATGTTTACCCATATGCCGATGGAGGCCGATTGAATATCGGGCATCTCTTCGGTGATAATCTTAAGGCCGTTTTTTAGTTGGGTTTTATAAATCCTGGACATAATAGGTATGATTAGCTTGCAACTGTCTTTCCCAGCGCCTCTTTGCGGGAAAGTCTTATTTTCCCCTGTCTATCTACCTCCAGAACCTTTACCAGCACCTCGTCGCCTTCCTTGAGTATGTCTTTGACATCCTTGACCCTTTCTTCAGCTAACTGGGAGATATGCACAAGCCCGTCTGTTCCCGGAAATATCTCCACAAATGCGCCAAAGTCCATAATCTTTCTTACCTTGCCGAGATATATCTTTCCTACCTCCGCCTCCTGGGTAAGTTCCTTTACCATAGCAATGGCCTTTTGCGCAGCCTCATCATCAGGGGAGGCAATATTTATCTTTCCTGAATCATCTATATCCATTTTTACGCCGGTTTTTTCTATAATGCCTTTAATGTTCTTTCCGCCAGGCCCTATAACATCCCTTATCTTATCCTGTTTAACATAAATGGTGATTATCCTTGGTGCATACTCGGAAAGCTCTGTTCTTGGAGATGATATTGCCTCTTTCATCTTTTTAAGGATATGAAGTCTGCCTTCTTTTGCCTGATATATTGCCTGTCTTAAAATCTCTTTTGTCACGCCTGTTATCTTTATGTCCATCTGAAACGCAGTGATTCCGCTTTCTGTGCCGGCAACCTTAAAATCCATATCGCCAAGATGGTCTTCGTCACCGAGTATGTCTGAAAGCACAGCTACCTTTTCGCCTTCCTTGATAAGGCCCATTGCAATGCCGGCCACAGAGTCTTTTGTGGGAACACCGGCATCCATCATGGATAGCGATGCGCCGCATACACTTGCCATAGATGATGAGCCGTTACTCTCCAATATATCTGAGACAATCCGTATTGTGTAAGGAAACGTATCAGCTTCAGGAATGATATTTGCTATAGCCCTCTCTGCCAGTGCGCCATGGCCCACCTCTCTTCTGCCTGGTCCCCTTAGCATTTTCACCTCTCCGACAGAAAAAGGCGGAAAGTTATAATGGAGCATAAATCTCTTATATTCCCATCCGGAGAGGGCATCTATCTTTTGTTCATCCTCTGATGTGCCAAGTGTTGTAACAACCATTGCCTGGGTCTCACCCCTGGTAAAGAGGGCAGAGCCGTGGGTCCTTGGGAGGAGTCCAATCTCGCAGCTTATAGGTCTTATATCAGCAAGTCCTCTGCCATCTATCCTTATATTTTTAGAAATAACAGACTTTCTCAATATGTGGTATTTGAGGTCTTCAAATATCTTTACTATCTCATCCTCTCTGCCTTCGTAGGTTGATTTGAGCGCCTCTATCAATTCTTTGGATATGTCGGACAACCTCTGATATCTGTCCTGTTTGGAGGGGATATTAAGCGCCTCGCTTATTTTAATATCAGCAAATGTCTGTACCTTTGCTGTCAATCCAGTATCTATGTTGACAGCAGGAACAGGCATTTTTGGTTTTCCTATTTCCATGATTATTCTTTTCTGGAGTTTTATAACCTCCTGCATGGAATCATGGGCAAACATCATGGCATCAAGGAGTACATCCTCTGACACCATCTTTGCACCGCCTTCAACCATTATTATTTCATCCTGGCTGCCGGCTACTATTAAATCGATATCGCTTTCCTTTTGCTGCTTATATGCAGGGTTGCATATAAGTTTTCCGTTTATCCTGCCTACCCGAACGGCTGCTATTGGGTTATTAAACGGAATATCAGAAACCATAAGCGCTGCCGAAGCCCCAAGCATTGCCGCTATCTCAGGATCATTTTCCGGATCAAACGAAAGAACTGTTGCAATAACCTGGGTCTCGTTAAAATATCCTTCCGGGAAAAGAGGCCTGAGGGGCCTATCTATCAATCTGGAACACAGAACCTCTTTTTCGCTTGGCCTGCCCTCTCTTTTAAAAAATCCACCAGGGATACTCCCCGCAGCGTATCTCATCTCCATGTAATTTACAGTAAGGGGAAGGAAATCTTTGCCTTTGCTTGCCTCTTTTGCCGCACAGGCAGTAACAATAACCGCAGTATCCCCGTATCTTACCAAGGCAGAGCCATTTGCCTGCTTAGCCATCTTTCCAATCTCTATTGAGACCGGCCTGCCGCCGAAATCTATTTCATACCTCTTTGTCATTTGGTTTCTTCTCTCCTATGCTTTATTTTCTTAAGCCTAATTTGTCAACAACAGCCTTATATCTCGTAACATCCTTTCTCTTCAGATATTCAAGCAGCCTTCTCCTCTGGCCAACCATCTTTAAGAGTCCTCTCCTGGAATGGTGGTCATCCGTATGTACCTTGAAGTGGCCGGTCAGATAGTTTACCCTCTCGGTCAGCAAGGCAATCTGCACCTCCGGCGAGCCGGTATCTGTTTCTTTTCGCTTGAAGGTCTTTATAACCTCCTGTTTTCTTTCTTGTGTAAGCATATTTTTACCTCCTGTTTTCTAAGCCTGCCCCTGCATGTACTAAGCAGGGGTGAGCCTCACTATTTTTTAACACCCTTTCTAATTTAAATCCCTCCTCGCCTTTATAGGTGGCAAGGGCAATAATCCGTCCGTTAGCGGTAAATCTTATCATCTCATTATCTCTAATGGAAGGGAAAAAATTTACCCCCGCGCTAAAAGTTTTGGTATTGGGAGACATGCCATCCATTATTTTATTAGCCGTTATTGTATCAACCTCTATATCAGGTATATTTGAAAAAAGCCTTTCAACAGGGATAATATTATTATGCAGTATGTCTTCTTGTAAATCTTTGAGGTCATTTATTGAAATACTGTCTTTCAGAGAAAATATCCCGCTTTTCATCCTTCTTAAACTGACAAGATGTGCGCCGCAGCCAAGTTTTCTCCCTATGTCAAAGGCAAGGCTTCGTATATATGTTCCCCTGGAGCATATCGCATTGATAGTAATAAACGGGAGTGTAATATTTGTAATACCTATACTGTAAATCTCTACATCACGCGGTTTTCGCTCCACCGTAACACATTGTCTGGCCAGCTTGTAAAGGGGAACACCGTCCATTTTTACAGCAGAAAACATCGGAGGGATCTGTTTTATTCTGCCTTTGAAATCATTTATAGCCGAAACTATACTTTCTTTAGTAATAGATGTTATATCTCCTTTTGCCACAACGACGCCTTCGCTGTCATAGGTGTCGGTTTCTTCCCCAAGTTTTATTGTTGCCAGATATTCCTTTTCTCCCTTTTCTAAAAATCTCGCAAGTTTTGTGGCTTCATTTATACAAAGGGGCAAAACACCTGTTGCAAGAGGGTCAAGTGTGCCGATGTGCCCCACCTTCCTCGCCCCCAATCGTTTTTTTACCATCGTCACAACATCATGCGATGTGGGGCCTGTTGGTTTATCTATTATCAAAACACCTGTCATATGGTGACTCTTTCGTATATCCTTTTTTCCGTTGCAGATATGACTTTTTCTTTTATATCTTTAAGATTGCCTTTTATATTGCATCCTGCCGCATTCATATGGCCGCCGCCGCCGAATTCCATTGAAATTTCGGCGACATCTATTCTGCCCTTGGATCTCATGCTTATCTTGTATTCCCCTTGTTTTGCCTCTCTTAAAAGGATACCGACTTCGACCCCTTCAATTGTTCTTGCGTAATTTACAAATCCATCGGCCAATTCCTTGTTTGCGTTAGCCTTATCAAGCATATCAAGGGTAACGACCAGAGAGGCGACCCTTCCATCACTTGTCAGCTCCAATGTATTTAATACGGATGCAAGCAGTTTTAGTTTGTTGACAGGAATGCTCTCGTAAACTCTTTGAGATATATCCCAAGGGTCAACGCCAAGCCTAAGCATTTCTCCTGCTATACCGAATGTCTTAGGTGTAGTGCAGGAGTATCTGAATGAGCCTGTGTCCGTAAGTATTGAAGTGTATATATTTATTGCTATATCACGGGTTATCGCAACCGGTATCTCCTTTAAAAGGTCATAAACCATCTCGCCCGCGGCGCAGGCATCCGGGTCTATGACATTTATATCGCCAAAACAGTCATTTGTGGCATGATGGTCAATATTGATAACCTTTCCCTTGTTTTTTATCTTGTGAAAATCTTCGCCAAGCCTGTCTTTTTGTCCGCAATCTACAACAAAGACAGCATCATAGATTTTGTTTTCATCTATTTTGTTTGTGCATTTGTCTGCAAAGGGGAGAAAATTAAAGGTTTTTGGAACAGGGTCATACAAATATGCGGTTACATCCTTTTTAAGCTCTTTTAATCCCAGAACAAGGGAGAGCAGCGAACCAACTGCATCCCCTTCCGGGTTGACATGAGAAGACACAAGAAAGTTTTCGCCATTTTTAATTTCGTCTATTACTTCTTCAAATTTCTGAGCCACTTTTAATCTCCTTTATTATCTTTTCTATACGGCTTGCATATTCCAATGAGTCATCAAATTTAAAGGTTATTTCAGGAAAATATCTTAACTTGAGCCGTTTGCCGATTTCCCTCCTCATATAGCCGCTTGCGCTCTGAAGCCCTTCCATTGTTTTTTCTTTTTCCTCATCATTTCCTATCATGCTGAAATATACCTTTGCCTGGCGAAGGTCTTTTGAAACCTGCGCCTTCGTTATCGTAACAAAGCCAATCCTTGGGTCATGAATCTCGCCAAAGAGCATTGTTGCAACCTCTTTTCTTATTTCTTCGGCAATTCTCTCTGAACGGTTGTAAGTCATATTAGCTCATGGCTGATAGCTCATGGCTCATAGTAACTTGCTATCAGCTATCAGCTATCAACTAATTACAGTTTTCCCGCTACTTCTTCTATCTGATATGCCTCTATAATATCGCCTACCTTGATATCATTAAACCCTTCTATGGCAATTCCGCACTCATAGCCTGTTGCAACCTCTTTAACATCATCTTTGAATCTTTTTAAAGAGGCCATTTTACCGTCATATACTACCACGTTGTCCCTTAAAAGCCTTACCTTATTTCCTCTCAATATCTTTCCATCAGTAACATAACAACCTGCAACAGTCCCTATCTTTGACACGCGGAAGCTCTCTCTTACATTTGCCCTTCCAAGTATATTCTCCCTGATTGTAGGCGCAAGCATCCCTTCCATCGCCTTTTTTATGTCATCTATCAATTCATATATAATGCTGTAAAGCCTTAAATCAACACCCTCTTTTTCTGCAAGCGCCTGGGCCTTGGGTTCAGGTCTGACATTGAAGCCGACTACTATTGCGTTGGATGCAGCCGCAAGCATTACATCGCCTTCCGTGACGCCTCCGACTGCGTTGTGTATGATATTTACTTTTATGGCATCGGTTGGAAGCTTATTTAATGCCTCCTTGACAGCCTCTACCGAGCCCTGAACATCGCCTTTTACAACTATCCCAAGTTCTTTTACTTCACCTATTTTAATCTTTTCATATAACTCTGCAAGGCTTATCTTTGCTGTCTTTTTAAGTTCTGCCTCCTGCTTCTTTTTAAACCGTATTCCGGCAATCTGCTTTGCGGTTGCCTCATCCCTTACTACGGAAAATACATCGCCAGCCTCAGGAACGCCTGAAAGCCCAATGACCTCTACAGGCATAGAAGGTCCGGCCTCATCTACTTTTTTCCCCCAGTCGTTTGTCATTGCCCTGACCCTCCCGGAGTGCACACCGCTTACAATCGCATCGCCTGTCTTTATGGTTCCTTCATGGACCAGGACTGTGGCAACCGGGCCGCGGCCTTTATCAAGCTTTGCCTCAACAACAGCGCCTTTGGCAGGTTTTTCTGGATTTGCCTTTAACTCCATTACATAAGCCTTAAGAAGGATGAGTTCCAGAAGCTCTTTAATGCCAATGCCTTTTTTTGCAGAGACCTCGGCAAATATTGTATCCCCCCCCCAGTCCTCCGGCACAAGGCCGTATTCTGTCAACATCTGTTTTACCCTGCCCGGGTCTGCGCCGGGGAGGTCAATCTTGTTTATCGCTGCAATTATCGGGACATTGGCAGCCTTGGCATGGTTTATCGCCTCTATGGTTTGAGGCATAACCCCGTCATCTGCCGCCACTACCAACACCACCAGATCCGTTATCTTTGCGCCTCTGGCCCTCATTGCTGTGAATGCCTCATGGCCGGGTGTATCAAGGAATGTTATATCGCCTTTTTCAAGATGGACATGATATGCGCCTATATGCTGGGTAATGCCTCCTGCCTCGCCGGCAGCCACATTTGTCTTTCTTATGGCGTCCAGAAGAGATGTCTTGCCATGGTCAACATGGCCCATAACAGTTACAACCGGAGGTCTGATTTTTATCTCGCCTGACGCCTCTGCAATATCCTTCAGAAGCGATTCTTCCTGCGGGGCAATGCTCTCAACCTCGTACTCAAAATCAGACGCAACCAATGTTGCGGTGTCCACATCTACAAATTGATTTATACTTGCCATTATGCCGAGGTTCATAAGTTTTTTTATAATATCGCCTGCCTTTATGCCAAGCCTCTGGGACAGGTCTCCAACACTTATGGCATCAGATATCTTTATAACCCTCTTGGCTGCCTTTGGCACAGTTATCTCGGTCTTCTTAAGCTCCCTTTCCGTTGACGGCGGCCTTATTTTATAAAACTTTTCCGGCCTTTCAAATTTGCCTCTCTTGCCAAAAGGCCCTTTTCTTTCATACTGTTTTTTCTTAGCAGGCCTTTGTGCAGCAACAATTTTTATCTCTTTTTTAACATGCTTTTCTTCAGGTATTTTCTCTATTGATATTATAGGCGCGATGTGGGTTAGTTTAGATTCCGCTGAAGGAATTTCCGTTTTGGCAGGGGGAGTAGCCTTTTCTTCCTTTTCTATAATTACAGCGGTAGACGCCTTTTCTTTCTCTTCTATCCGCGTAACAGGCTTTCTACCAGTCTTTTTCCCTTTAACGGTCTTTTCCCCTTTAACAGGTTTTTTTACTTGTTCTGATATCTGAACCTCTAACTTTTTTGCCGTTTCCTTTATTGCCTCTTCTGCCTTTTTGGCAGATACTTCTCTTTCTGTCTCTGTAGGCCCCACAGCCCTCCTCCGGATAACAGTAGGTTTTACACGTTTTTCTTCTATTTTTTTATCTGCCATTATTTTTTATTCACCCCTTGATTAACTGTAAACTGTAAAGAACCACTACCGCTTAATGTATTCCCGCGCTGCCTCCAATATTTTTTCAGCCTTTTTAAGAGCAATACCCTCTATAGTTGAAAGCCGTTCTATTCCTGCATTAATTATATCAGCTACAGTATTTATCCCTGCGCTTTTAAGCGCATCTCTTGTTTTAGGCCCGATACCCGGCAGGGAAGATACATCTTCATCCTCTGCCTTCTTAATTTCTTCTTCGCTTTGTATTACTCTCATGGCTTCAGCGCCCTCTATAACCGCCTGCGACTGCGTAATCTTCTTTGCCTCTGTTTCACTGCGGATGTCTAACTTCCAGCCTGTAAGTTTAGCAGCAAGTCTTACATTCTGTCCCCTCTTGCCTATGGCCAGAGAAAGCTGGTCGTCAGGCGCTATAACCTCCATTGAATGGTCTGTTTCATCCATAATAACCCGGACTATCTGCGCTGGTAAAAGCGCATTGCATATAAATTTTGCAGATTCATCTGACCACGGAACTATGTCAATCTTCTCACCCCTTAACTCCTGGACAACCGCCTGAACCCTTGAACCCTTAACCCCAACGCATGCGCCCACAGGATCAACTGCCTGATCATTTGATGATACGGCTATTTTTGTCCTGTCTCCAGGTTCTCTTGCAATGCCTTTAATGTTAATAATCCCTTCGTATATTTCAGGCACCTCCATCTCAAAAAGTTTAGCTACAAGATTTGGATGCGTCCGTGAAAGGACAATCTGCGCCCCTTTTTGAACATCTCTGACATCAATTATCAATGCCCTTACCCTGTCGCCCTGACGATAGTTTTCTCTTTTGACCTGCTCATCCCTTGGAAGAACAGCCTCTGCCCTTCCCATATCCACAATAATATCGCCCCTTTCAAAGGTATGTACTATCCCTGTTACAATCTCACCTTTTTTATTTATATATTCGTTATACACAATATTTCTTTCAGCCTCTCTCATCTTCTGAATTATAATCTGTTTTGCGGTCTGGGCCGCAATCCTGCCGAACTCGGCGGTGTCAAGTTTGATGCCAAGACTATCGCCCAGAGCCGCCTCCGGGTCAAGCTCATTGGCCTCGGCAAGCAATACCTCTTGATCAGAGTTGGTTATATCCGTTACAACAGTTTTAAACTGAAACAATTCTATCTCGCCCAGTTCCTCGTTAAAGTGCGCTTCTATAACCTTATTCGGGCCGTGTTTCTTTTCAGCCGCCTTAACCATGGCAGATTCAAGGGCATCAATGAGTATGGCTTTATCAAGCCCTTTATCCTTGCCTACCTGTTCAATTACATTATTAAGATTAAGTCCCATATTTACAACCCCCGTAACATACTACATATATTCAAGCTTTGCCTTTTTAATATCATTAAATGGTATCTCCCATTTTTTGCCTTCACTGTCTACCAGTAAAACCATTCCTTCTTTAAAATCATCCAATACTGCCGAGAAGTTCCTCCTGCCGGATATCGGCTGCTTTGTTTTTATCTTTACTTTTTTTCCTTTACATTTCAGAAAATCATTTTCCCTTGTTAATACCCTGTCAAGGCCGGGAGAGGAGACCTCAAGATTATAGGCATGGGGGACGATATTCTTTACATCCAATATTGTTCCAAGTTCTCCACTTACATCACCGCAGTCATCAACCGTTATCCCTTCAGATTTATCTATAAAAAGCCTTAGAACCCATCGGCCATATTCCATTTTGTATTCAACATCAATGAGTTCCATTCCTTTTTGGGCAAGAACAGGTTCTGCCAACTCCTTCACCTGCGCTATTATATCTTCCCCCTTTAAAAGAGGCGTCACGCTCAAAGACCTCCAAAAGATAAACCTTAAAATAAAAAAGCGGGCATAGGCCCACTTTCAAGAAGTGAATAACATAAATATTTTTGTTTTGCAAGTGAAAAATGTCGGCTTTTTGCTTTTCCCCCCTGAAAATTTTTCCCTTGACATTCTACATAAAGTAGAATATCTTGGAGGACATGATAAAGGGATTTGCAAATATTTTCAGGCCGACCAGAAAAGGCCTTGGCCGCGCACTGGGCGATCTTGAAAAAGATATTATGGATATACTCTGGCAGAAGGGCGGGGTTACGGGCAAAGAGGCGCTTGAGGAAATAAGCCGTTCAAAGAAAGCGGCAATTACAACGGTTCTTACTGTGCTTGACAGGCTCGTCAAAAAAGGGATTGTAAAAAAGGCAAAGGGCGAGAGTGTTTATATATACACCCCTGCATTGACAAAAGATGAGTTTACAGATATGGTTTCTCAGGCGGTAATGAGGGGTGTTTTGGATATATCCGCAAGCTCTGCTGTTGCCTCATTTGTGGATGTCCTCGCAAAGACAGACCCGAAGGAATTAGACAGGCTTTCAAGACTTATAGAAAAGAAGAAAAAGGAATTAGGAAGGGGAAATTAAGTGATGGTTTTATTTATCACTATTATTTTTTTTATTCTAACTGCGGCATGGTTTTCCTACGGCTTCCCGCGGCTGATTTCATTCACAGAGGTTTTGGCAGAGTGGTGCCAGAGTCTGTTCCTTCAGTGTCTTGAGTATTTTTTAATTATAAAGACATTCTTTCTTTGGTTTGGTTTTATTGTTTTGTCTGCGTGGTTTGCTTACGCTGTTTTTAAAGCCTTTTTTACATTACTTAAGGCAGCCAGGCAGATTAAGAAACTTCCTTTATCTTGTCACGGCGATATTACAGTCATAAAGGATGATAAACTAAAGACGGCGTTTACCCACGGTCTTTTCCAGCCTAAAATATATATATCTGCTGGGCTTATAAATTCCCTTGATAAATCAGAACTTAAGGCGGTCTATCTGCATGAACTTCACCATAAGAACAGGAAAGACCCGCTTCGTTTCTTTATTCTATCAATTGCAAAAGATACATTCTTTTATATACCGGTAAAAGGATTTATTGAAAGAATTATTCGCACAAGGATTGAGGCTAAGGCCGATGATGCGGCAGTGATGGAGATGAAAGAGCCGTTAAGCCTTGCAGCAGCCCTTTTAAAGATTGCAGGATTTAATAAGAATATGCTCATGTTTCAGCCCGCGTCAATTACGGGGATTGGTTCTGTAGAGAACAGGATAAAGAGGCTTGTTGAAGGAAAGGGGGAGAAGATTAAACTCCCGTCAGCGAAGGCAATTGCAACGAGCATTTTTATATCAGGTTTCTTAATGCTGTCCCTCGCGTTTCCATTGTTTGCGTCTTTTCCTGCACATGGCCGATGCGATATGGAGCATTGCGATGTCCATAAGATTAAACTTGGAAAGGGCTGTCATAACCATTGCGAGGTTCAGGAACACAAACACTAATGCGTAAATTTTTTTTGGGCGATTTATTCTACAATGCGTAGAAGTATTGGATATGCGCAGCATAAGTGATATACGCGCTTTGGAAGCGCCGTTGACCCTTATGAAAGTATTTTAAGTTTTGCTTTATGGTGAACGTTAAAAATAAATAGACATCGTAGCTCAAGGCTTTAGCCTTGAAAGCCTTGAGAAACCTCAAACCTGAAGGTTTGAGCTACAGAAGAATGTCAACTTATTTATGCCGTTTGCTTTAATTATGGAGTGAAGTTATGAAACTACATAAAGTTATAAAGATTTTTCTAATTTCTTTTTTGCTGATCCCTGATCCCAGACCCCTGACCCCTGCTTTTGCCCAGGAACCCTTATCAGTCAATGCGCTGATAGTTGAGGCAATGGCAAATAATCCTGAGCTTCAGGCATTCAGGGAAAAGATTAAGGCAAAGGAATTCGCAGCAAGGGTTGAAGGGGTGTTGGATGACCCGACTTTTAAAGTGGAGATAGAGGATATAGCAAAGGATAGACCTTTCAATCTTGGCGATTCAATGCAGACCCGCTATACATTCAGCCAGATGTTTCCCTTTCCGGGCAAGCTCTCTTTAAAACAAAGTATTGCCTTGAAAGATGTTTTAATATCAGGGGCGGAGCTTAAAAATAAAGAGCTTGAAATAACAGCGATGGTAAAGGATGTTTATTATGATTACGCATTCATAAATGAATCCATAAAGATAATGTATGAGATAAAGGATGTCCTTTCATATATGGCTGATGTGGCGCAGGTGAAATATTCAACAGGCCATGTTACGCAGCAGGATGTTTTGAAGATTCAGACTGAGTTGACAATGCTAACAAATGAGATTATCTCCCTTGAGGCTGAAAAAGAGGTTGCTGAGGCAAGGATAAAATCCATTCTCAATAGAAGTCAGGATGCAGTTCTTGGCGACCCTGGAAGAATAAAAAAAGACAGGATTAAAATTGATACGGCACAGCTTATGACTATGGCTTTGCAGAAAAATCCGGCTATAAAGGCTATGGAGTATGAGACCCAGGCCAATGAATTAAATGTGGGATTGGCAAAAAAGAATTATTATCCGGATTTTATGCTCGGTGTTGCGCCAATTCAGAGGGATGGCAGGTTTGAAAGCTGGGACCTTATGCTTCAGGTAAATATACCCCTCTGGAGGAGCAAATACGATAACCAGACCAGAGAGGCGCAGGCAAATACTAATGTGTTTAAATCCAGATTGAATGCCGAGAAAAACCTGAAAGGGTTTGATGTTAAATCCGCTGCTGTCAAGGTGGAGGCAGCAGAGAGGATAACGACCCTTTATGAGACGAGCCTCCTTCCTCAGGTGGAGTTGTCCTTTGAGTCTGCCATGAAAAATTATCAATCAGGCAAGATTGATTTTATATCGCTTCTTGACGCTGAGCGGACTCTGAAAAGGACAAAGATAGAATATCTCAATTCCATTACGGATTACAGGAAGAAGATAGCCATGTTGGAGAAGGTTGTGGGGGAAGAGTTGGATACAGTGGACAGTGGTAAGTGATCAGTGGACAGTAAAATTATAAACCCCGTTAGAAAGCTCGTATGAGGCTTTATTTCTAATGGGGTAAAGGAGAAAGGGCGATGAAGCGATTTTTAGCAATTTTATTCCTTTTAATAGCCGTTGCTATTGCGGCTGGAGTTGGATGGTATTTCTTTTATAATAAAAAGCCGCAGCTTGCAGAAATCCCTGTGGTCAAGGAACGCAAGGCTTTATTTTACCGCCATCCCATGAACCCATCTGTAACATCCCCTGTGCCAAAGAAGGATGAGATGGAAATGGATTTTATACCTGTTTATGAGGAGGAGGCAGCAGAGGCAGAAGCGCCAGGCGCTGTTATGATAAGTACTGAGAAGATTCAAAAGATAGGTGTGAAAATAGAAGAGGTAAAGAGACGCACACTCAAGAGAACGATAAAGACTGTTGGCAGGGTTGAACATGACGAGGCAAGGGTCTTTAATATCAATGCAAAGGTTGGCGGCTGGATTGAAAAACTTTATGTAAATAGGACTGACCTGATGGTTCATCCAGGTGAAAAACTCCTTGAATTATACAGCCCTGAATTAGTTTCAACGCAGGAGGAATATCTCCTTGCAATAAAGGTAAAGGAAAGGGTTAAGGACAGTCCGTCTGAGGAGGTTAAAAAGGGCGCGGATTCCCTTGTGGAGGCGGCAAAAAAGAGGCTTAAATACTGGGATATTTCAGATGAACAGGTAAAGAGGCTTGAGGGAGAAGGGCGGATTACAAGGACGATGGCTATCCTTGCCCCTGCCCAAGGGATTGTGACAGAGAAGATGATAAACGAGGGGCAGAAGATAGAGGCAGGCGAGATGCTCTTTAAGATTATAGACCATTCTCGGGTATGGGTGTATGGCGAGGTATATGAATATGAACTTCCTTTTGTAAAGATAGGGCAGACGGCAAGGATAATTCCATCTTATACACCGGCAGAAATCTATACCGCTACTATCAGCCACATTTATACACATTTGGGCAGTATAAGGCATGAAGGGGGGGCAGGAATGGAAGATGCAAGGACCGCCAAGATAAGATTTGACCTTCCCAATCTCCGGCATAAGCTAAAGCTTGGCATGTATGTGAATGTGGAACTTGCAGTGGATGTGGCAAAAAATGCCATTGCAGCGCCAGACTCTGCCCTGATAGATACAGGTGTCCGACAGGTGGTAATCGTAGATAAAGGGGACGGGAGGTTCGAGCCAAGGGAGGTGAAGGTCGGCGCGCAGGGAGATGGATATTACCAGATTATCTCAGGCGTAAAAGAAGGCGAGAAGGTTGTTACATCTGCCAATTTTCTCATAGATTCCGAATCAAGCTTCAGGGCAGCGCTGCAGGGGATGAAAGGGCATTAAATGTTAAAAAAAATTATTGAGCTTTCCATAAACAACAAACTCATCATCCTCCTCTTTACCCTCTTTGCAGTCGGATGGGGTATATGGGCTGTTTACCGCATGCCGCTTGATGCAATACCTGACCTCTCTGATGTCCAGGTTATAATCTATACGGAATACCCCGGACAGGCCCCTCAGGTTGTGGAAGACCAGATTACCTATCCATTGACAACCGCCATGCTCGCTGTGCCGAAATCAAAGGTAGTAAGGGGCTTTTCATTCTTCGGCGTTTCATTTGTATATATCATTTTTGAAGATGGCACAGACATATACTGGGCAAGGTCAAGGGTGCTGGAATATCTTAATTTTGCATCCGGCAAACTCCCCAAAGGTGTAACGCCTTCACTCGGCCCTGACGCAACGGGTGTTGGCTGGGTATTTCAATACTCCATAGAAGGCAAAGGTTATAGCCTTGCAGAACTCCGCAGCATCCAGGACTGGTATATCCGCTATCAGCTTACAAAGGTCCCTGGGGTATCAGAGGTTGCATCTATCGGCGGTTTTGTCAAACAGTATCAGGTGAATGTAGACCCTAATAAACTCCTCATCTATAACATATCGCTAAAGGATGTAATTGAATCGATCAAGATGGGGAACATGGATGTTGGCGGAAGGGTCGTGGAGCTTGCAGAGCGTGAATACATGGTGAGGGGCCTCGGCTATATCAAAAATATTCCTGATATAGAAAATATTGTTTTAAAGGTTGACAGGAGCGGCACGCCAATCAGGATAAAGGATGTGGCAAGGGTTGAACTTGGTCCTGATGAGAGAAGGGGGATTGTGGAGAGGGATGGCGAGGGCGAGGTAGTTAGCGGCATAGTTGTAATGCGGTTTGGTGAGAATGCCCTAAGAGTGATAGATGATGTTAAGAACAAGATAGAGGAGCTAAAGCCGGGTCTGCCGCCTGACGTTCATATTATCACAACTTATGACAGGAGCAGCCTCATCCATCGGGCCATTGCAACACTCAAGGAAAAACTTATAGAAGAATTCATTGTCGTTTCCATCGTATGTATCATCTTCCTCCTGCATTTCAGGTCTGCACTTGTTGCCATTCTTGTGCTGCCGGTGTCCATCCTCATATCCTTCATCGTGATGCACTATCTTAAAATAAACATGAATATCATGAGTCTTGGCGGCATTGCCATTGCCATCGGCGCAATGATAGACGGCGCCATTGTGATGATTGAAAATGCACACAAGCATCTTGAAAGGGATAAAGGAAAGAAGGAGCATTGGCAAATTATCGCTGATGCCGCAAAAGAGGTTGGCCCGCCATTATTTTTCTCCCTCCTTATTATTACGGTTTCATTTATGCCTGTATTTACGCTTGAGGCGCAGGAGGGTCGGCTCTTTAAACCCCTTGCATTCACAAAGACATTTGCCATGGCAGCATCTGCGCTCTTGTCTGTAACACTCGTGCCTGTGCTTATGGGGTTTTTTATCAGGGGACGGATCATCCCTGAGCATAAAAACCCCATCACCAGGCTGATGACATGGATATACAGGCCTGCTATTAAGCTTGTCCTCAGGGCAAAAATTACAACCATACTGATTGCCGCCATGGCTCTTGGCGCCACAATCTATCCTTTAAGCAAACTGGGAACCGAATTTATGCCTACGCTCTACGAAGGCTCGCTTATGTTTATGACAGCCACACTTCCGGGTGTGTCAGTAACAAAGATAAATGAACTCCTCCAGACAACAGATAGAATAATAAAGTCATTCCCAGAGGTTGAGCAGGTCTTTGGTAAAGTAGGCAGGGCGCAGACGGCAACAGACCCAGCGCCCCTTGAGATGTTTGAGACAATTATAAACCTGAAGCCTGAAAAAGAGTGGCGTCCCGGCATGACTGTGGACAAGCTTATTCAGGAGATGAGCGCAGCCCTTGAGACGCCGGGTCTTCCAATCCAGTGGTCAATGCCTATTAAAAACAGGGTGGATATGCTTGCAACAGGCATAAGGACGCCTGTTGGCGTGAAGGTATTTGGAAAGGATTTAAACACAATAGAAAAACTTGCAGCAGAGATTGAGGCAGTTTTGAAAGGTGTGCCGGGCACATCAAGCGCTTATGCGGAGAGGATTATCGGCGGATATTATGTTGATATAAAGATAAAAAGGGATGAGGCGGCAAGATATGGGTTAAAGGTTGAGGATATACAGCAGATTATTATGTCTGCTATAGGCGGAGAGAATATAACAACAACAGTTGAAGGGGTTGAGAGGTATCCTATAAATGTCAGATATAAGAGGGAATTCAGGGACAATATGGATAAGATTGGAAGGGTATTTGTTCCAACAATGACGGGACAGCCCATACCCCTCTCGCAGGTCGCTGATATAACCTTGAGCAAAGGCGTTGGAGGAATTAAAACAGAGAATGCCTTGCTTAATACATGGATATATGTTGATGTCAGGGACAGGGATATTGGCAGTTATGTTAGAGATGCAAAAAAGGTTGTGATACAAAATGTGAAATTCCCTGCGGGCTATTATGTAACATGGAGCGGCCAGTATGAATATATGGAAAGGGCTTATGCGAAGCTTAAATATATTGTTCCGCTCACACTTATGATAATATTCCTTCTGCTGTATTTCAATTTCAAGTCAGTCACCGAATGTCTCATAATCCTGCTCGCTATCCCTTTTTCAATAATCGGCTCTGCCTGGATACTCTATATTTTGGGCTATAATATAAGCATCGCTGTTGTCGTGGGCTTTATAGCCCTTGCGGGTCTGGACGCGGAGACGGGTGTTATCATGCTCATCTATCTTGACGGGGCATACAAGAAACGAAAGGAAGAGGGGAAGATGAACACTAATGCCGACCTCTATGATGCCATAATGGACGGCGCTGTGAACAGGATAAGGCCAAAGGTAATGACGATAACGGCTATTATTGCAGGACTACTGCCTATCATGTGGAGCGCAGGCACAGGCGCTGAAGTGATGAAGCGGATAGCAGCGCCAATGGTAGGCGGGATGGTAACATCAGGACTGCTGGAACTCCTTGTGATCCCGGCCGTATATGCGCTGTGGAAGGGATGGGGGATGAAGCAGGGAGCTGATGTTTATTCCAAAGACTGAAAAGAGGAGGTAAACTTATGGTTATTGATCCGGTTTGCAAAATGACTATTAGCGAGGAGAAAGCAATTGAAAAGACAGAATATAACAGCAAGACATATTATTTCTGCGGTAAGGGTTGTAAGGATAGGTTTGAGAAAGAGCCTGAGAAGTATCTCCGTGGAGAGAAGAAGGATTGGATTAAGGAATGAATAGGAAGGGAGGTGGTAAACGGAAGGCTTGATTCAGCAGGGTTGTTAATCG
This sequence comes from Deltaproteobacteria bacterium, assembly GCA_030690165.1. Lineage (NCBI taxonomy): Bacteria > Pseudomonadati > Myxococcota > Myxococcia > Deltaproteobacteria bacterium. The sequence continues at coordinate 43,200 of JAUYHF010000007.1, forward strand.
TTTGGCTAAGGAGGAAGTATGTTAAACTCAAAGGCTGTTTCATTAAGTTTTGCTGTAACTATGAGATTTTTTATCTTGTGTGCGCCTTTTTTTCTTACCTGTTTCCTAATGGTATATTGCTCCTTTTCAATACATGGGCGCATAGCATTAACCTTACAAAAATTGCCTCAACAAAGCCGCCAATGTTTATAGATTTCTTTATAGGATTTATAAGTATTTTCGTTTTTTCATATATTACAGGGGCAATCTTTACAGGTATATATAATGCTGTTGTTAAGAGGATAGGCTGATATGCACGGTGACGATATATCATACGCTTATGGTTTCTGGTCTTTGGTCATAGTCAATATTGCCCTGTTCGCATTTTTTATCTTAAGCTATTTGGCCCCGGTCAAGAAGCGGGAATGGCGTTCAATGGGCGTAACACTGGCCTTTTTTGTTGCCCTGTTTACAGAGATGTATGGTTTCCCGCTCACCATCTATATCATTACAGGTGTCCTTGGCAGCAGGTATCCTGCGCTGAATCCATTTTCTCATGCAAGCGGACATCTGTGGCTTGCATTTCTCGGCGGCGGGGCAATGATGATGACAGTTATTCATCTAATCAGTAATGGTTTAACCATCATAGGTTTTGTAATAATGTGGAATGGATGGAAATTGATACATGGCGCAAAGGGCGGATTTGTGACAGAAGGGACTTACGCATATGTTAGACATCCGCAGTATTCAGGACTTTTTCTCATAATGATAGGCATGCTCATCCAGTGGCCTACCATCATAACAGCCCTGATGTTTCCTGTGCTTGTCTTTATTTATTACCGCTTGTCAAAGAGGGAAGAAGGCGAGATGATTAAGACATTCGGAGAAGAATATAAACAATACGCGGAAAGGGTTCCGATGTTTATCCCAAATATTAGGAAGACAGAATAACAGGAGGTTAATTATGGCTATTGATCCGGTTTGCGGGATGACAGTTGATGAAAAAAAGGCCGCAGGCAAAAGCGTCTTCAATGGGCAGAGCATATACTTCTGCTCTGTTAATTGCAAGGGGCGTTTTGATGCTGACCCTGAGTCATTCATGTCTTTGGCGCAGGGCAAAAAAGAATCTCATGCTGCAATGACGGCTGCCGGGGCAGGCATCCATGAAACCGCCAAAGACCAAATCTGCGGGATGGTGGTGGATAAGAATAAGTCTCTCAAAACAGAAGTTGGCGGCAGGACATATTATTTCTGCAGCGACGGCTGTTTAAGGACATTTGAGGCGCCTGAGGCGGAGCTAAAGAGTTTAAAGAGAAGGGTATCTATTGCAATGCTGGGTGTCCTTGCTTTAGCTATATTAAGGGCAGGTTTCTTTTTAGGTCTTGCAACAGGCGCAACCATTGTTACATGGGCGCCTATCCCGCAACTTCCATGGTTTACATGGGGTGTATGGCTATTTATTCTTGTAACCCCTGTCCAGTTCTTAGGCGGCTGGAGTTTTTACAAAGGTTCTTACAATGCCATAAAAAACAGGATGATAAACATGGATATCCTGATTGCGCTTGGGACAACCGTTGCCTATATCTATTCGGTCATCGTGATATTTGCCCCTGATATTCTGCCTGTAAAGGTTCTGGAGAGGGATGTATATTTTGAGGTCTCTGCCGTTATCATTGCATTTGTCCTCCTTGGAAAATATATGGAGGAGATTATAAAAAAGAGGTCTTCTGCCGCAGTAAGGAAACTCATGGATTTAAGGCCTCAGACCGCAAGGGTCGTAAGGGACGGCAATGAGATGGAAATCCCCGCAGAATTTGTGAGAATAGACGATATTGTTGTTGTAAGACCTGGTGAAAAAATCCCGGCAGATGGTGTTGTGATAGAAGGCTCGTCCGCTGTGGATGAGAAGATGATAACAGGAGAGAGCATACCTGTAGAGAAAAAAACCGGCGATGAGGTTATCGGTGCCACAATCAACAAAACAGGAATGTTTAAGTTTAAGGCGGCAAAGGTTGGGGGAGAGACAACACTCTCTCAGATTATAAAGATGGTTGAGGAGGCTCAGGCCTCATCGGCGCCGATTCAGAGGATTGCAGATAAGGCAACAGGCTATTTTGCGCCTGCTGTTGTTATTGCAGCTATACTGTCATTTTTAGGCTGGTGGATTTCAGGAAATTTCCCTCAGGCCATTCTTTCATCCATCGCGGTATTGATAATTGCATGTCCATGCGCATTGGGTATTGCAACCCCTGCTGCCTTAATGGTTGGCGTTGGTAAAGGCGCCGAAGCGGGCATACTTATAAGGGGGGCTGAATATCTTGAAAGGGCGCAAAAACTTACAACAATTGTTTTTGATAAGACAGGGACTTTGACAAAAGGAGAACCCTCGGTGACAGATATAGTAGCCAGGGGCCAGGGGTCAGGGGCCAGTGAGGATGAGATACTGAAACTTGCGGCTATTGCCGAGAAAGGTTCTGAGCATCCCCTATCAGAGGCTATTTTAAATGCAGCGAAGATGAGAGGGATAGAAATTCCTGAACCTGAAACATTTGAGGCTATTCCGGGATATGGGGTAAAAGTCGGATACAAAACTCAAACCATACTTTTAGGCAACCGTAAGTTAATGGAAGCAAATAATGCCCATGTTAAAGATATGGAAGAAAATATTGCAGGACTTGAAAAAGAGGGGAAGACAGTGATGATACTTGCTGTTAATCCCCCGACCCATCCTTCGGATGGGTTCCCCGCCCCCTTTAACAAAGGGGGAATAGAAGGGGGATTTTTAAAGGGTGGCGGAGGGGGGATTTTGGGTATCATAGCAGTTGCAGATACGCTCAAGGGGCATTCAAAGGCCGCAGTCAGCGCCCTTAAAAAAGAGGGGATTGAGGTCATCATGCTTACAGGTGATAATGAAAGAACGGCAAATGCAATTGCAAAACAGGTCGGCATAGAAAATGTTATTGCAAATGTGCTTCCGGGAGAAAAGGCAGGTGTAATAAAAGGGCTTCAGACTAAAGGGAAAGTTGTGGCAATGGTTGGTGACGGCATTAACGATGCGCCGGCGCTTGCGCAGTCTGACATTGGCATTGCAATAGGAAGCGGCTCTGATGTTGCTAAAGAGACAGGTGGGATAATACTTGTAAAGGATGACATAAGGGATGTTGTTGCAGGGATTAGACTATCAAAGGCAACAATGAGAAAGATAAAGCAGAATCTTTTTTGGGCGTTTATATACAATACGATCGGCATTCCAATCGCAGCCTTTGGATTCTTAAATCCTATAATAGCGGCAGCGGCAATGGCCTTGAGTTCCCTTTCGGTAGTGGCTAATTCGGCTGCGCTTAAGACCTTCAGGGTCGAGGTGGAATGAAAGAGGTGGCTGCGGATATATGGATATATTATAAATGGGAGGAAGGGAGATTAGAATGTTTGGAAGGTAATACAAATCGTATGTGAGCAAAAAAAGAAAGGAGGTTATACCATGATGGACGGTAGCGTGATGGGCGGAGGCATGGGGTTCTGGTCGCTTTTTGGAATGATCTTTTGGATTGTCTTGATTGCGGGGATTATCCTCCTGACGATATGGGTTATACAGAGAGCCGCAGGAGGTGGAACCGGCAAGGCCGAGGAGTCTGCCTTGGAAATCTTAAAGAAACGGTATACCCGTGGGGAAATCTCAAAAGAAGAGTTTGAAGAGAAGAAACGGGATATTTTATAGAGGGGTCCTGTTATGCAGAAAAACGAGTTGAGATAACGGCCGTCGTGTTGATAGTTATGTTGGTTGTTACCCAGTCATATACGCATTATGGAAGGGGATTTGGATTAAAGAAAGATTAGCAATCCAAATCTTTTTTTCTGCTGATACCCACCACTAAAAAATACCACAAAAAAATACTTGACTTTATACCATAGTATAGGGTGTAAACTTAAATCAAATGAATAAAAACCTCAACACAATAGGTAAACTGGCAAAGGCAGTTAATGTTAATGTGCAGACTATTCGCTATTATGAAAGGCTGGGGTTATTAATGCCTGCGGGCAGAAAGGAATCCTACAGGCAATCCGGATACCGTTTATACGACAAGTTGTCATTGAAGCGGTTACTTTTCATCCGTCATGCAAGGGAATTAGGTTTTACCCTGGAAGAGATTAAAGAACTTCTTAATCTCAGTGTTAGCCCCACTGCGAAGTGCGGAGATATAAGAAAGAAGGCAGAAGAAAGGCTGATGGATGTTAATAAAAAGATAGATGGGCTTGAGTCTATGCGAACGATTTTAAAGAGACTGATAAAGAGCTGCATGAGCAGAAAAGATACAGACCCATGTCCAATACTAAAGGCAATTGATGAAGACGGGTGGCAGGTATGAAGCGATGGTTTATTGTGAAGAAAGGGGGTGAGTAAGATGGCAAGAAAGATAGAGGTCTTCAGTGCCGGATGTCCAATCTGCAATGAAACCCTCAAGATGGTAAGGGATGTTACCAAGTCCTGCGGCTGCGAGGTTATTGAGAGGAGATGCAGAGGAGATGTATGCTGTGATGAGGCTGTAAGGTATGGTGTAAAGACAGTCCCTACCATAGCGGTTGATGGTGTTATAGTTTTTGAGGGCAGACCCACAAAGGAGCAGGCAAGGACAATCCTGGCAAGGTATTAGTATTAAGGGCAAATGGGGCAAAATTCCCATTTGCCCTTAATATCTTTGGGAGGTGAAATCTATGAAGGAAAGACGTGCATCTATTGCAGGTATGTTTACCGCGCTTATTGCCGCGAGTTGCTGTATCGGTCCAGCCCTTTTCCTTGCCTTTGGGATAACAGCCTTGGGGTTTCTTACAAGGCTTGAGGTCTTTAGACCATATCTTCTGATTTTGACATTTGTCCTTGTTGGTATCTCCTACCATTATGTCTATGGCAAGGGTTCAAGGTGCAAAGATGACGAGGTATGCAACCCAAGGGCAATAAGGATAAACAGGGTCCTCTTCTGGGTTCTTGTGGGTTTCGCAGTATTCGGGATTAGTTTCCCGTATGTTGCAGCATGGCTGCTGGTTTAGATAAAAAAAGGAGGATTTTTTTATGACAAGGTTAGCCGCTATCCTTATCTGTCTGGTCTTTATATCTTCAAACCCTGCAATAGCAGGGGAGGTAAAATCTGTTACCCTTGAAGTGAAAGGGATGACATGCAAACTGTGTCCCCCGATGGTAAAGAAGGCGCTAACAGATGTGAAGGGGGTTAAGAAGGTTGATGTAAGTCTTGAAAAAAAAGAGGCCCATGTGGAATACGAGGATGGGGTAGTAAAACCAGAGGAACTAATCAAGACTATAGATAAAGCAGGTTTTAAAGCATCTTTATCAAAGGAAAAGAAATAGGCGGTTGCAAATTGAAAGGATTATCTATGGAATGTTGTCCTCCCCAAAAGATACAAACCGATTTGGTTAAATGTTCAGGTTGTGGTAATACCGGACAGTCTATTAAAACCAGAACCCTCAAACACTGGCTCATAGCAGAACTTGTGCCCACCATCCCTAAAGTCCTCTTTTATTTCTGCAAGACAAGGGACTGTTCTGTAGTCTACTTTTCAGAGGATGGCTCTATCCGATATACAAAAGACCAACTCCGGGGCATAATAGGTGTCAAAGAGACAACCTCTCCCATTCAGGTGTGTTACTGTTTTGGTGTTACAGAGGAGATGATATTAAAGGAGATTAGAGAGACAGGCAAGTCGTCCTATTCCACATGGATTGCAAAAGAGATAAAGGAGGGTAATTGCGCCTGCGATGTGCGTAACCCAAAGGGTAGTTGCTGTCTTGCCGAGATAAAAAAGGCTGAAAAAGGACATTAAAGGAGGAGGTGATTACAAATGTTGAAGAGATGGATGTTAAGGGCTGTGGCCCACTGTTCAGAGGGTTGTAGTATCTCGCCCTGGGCAAGGCGTTAAAAGGCCCATGACAGTTGGATGTCAAATAAAACAAAAAAAGCTTACTATAAAGAAGTGAGTTAAAAGGAGTATATGGCAATTACAATCTGTTAAGGTATAATTTGACAAAAGAAAAAATCTAACAGAGTATAGATAAAAATGGACAGAAAAATACTGGTAAAATTGTCCAAGCTTAAGAGCTGGAAAAATAAAAAAAGGGACAGGAAAACTCATGATACCTAACAAGAGTTATGACAAAAATTTCAAAGCAAAAGTAGCGTTAGAGGCATTAAAGTTTATTGATCCAAGTATAGCCATCGCACTCAGCCTCATCTTGGTTGCGACCAGTGTATTGGCCGCTCCAGCCAGCTACCGACTGCGGGTAGACGGACTCGCTTGCCCGTTCTGTGCCTATGGCATCGAGAAGAAGCTGGGCGCGCTTGAAGGCGTCCAGAGCGTTGAAACGCACATCAAAGACGGTGTCGTGATCGTCACCATGAAGGGTGGGGTTACGCTCGATGAAGCAACGGCCAAAAAGGCGGTGAAAGAAGCCGGCTTTAATCTGCGCAGCTTCGAACAGACCCAAGCCGCTCCACAAAGCACACCGGGAGGACAGGCAAATTGAAGACGGTGTTGAGGACGGGGGTGGCCGCCTTGTGCCTATGGAGCGCAGCCGCCTGGAGTGCGCCGAGCACCTTCAATACCGCCCTTCCGGTCTACGAGGACGGCTGGGTTCTGCGCGAGCAGTTTTTATTCATGAAGAACGCCGACGATCCCACGTCCGCGAACCGCGACATGGAAGTGTCAGGCGTTATGTCGGTGCTGGGTTATGGCGTAACCCGTGATCTCGCGTTGTTTGGTGTGCTGCCCTACTTCGATAAACGCCTGGATATGACCATGGGCGGGCAGGATATCACCCGTCGTAAACAGGGCATGGGCGATATCACTTTAATGGGGCGCTACACGCTGTTCGAGCGCAATGCTCAGGGACAGACATTGCGTGTGGCGCCGTTTCTTGGGGTGAAAGCCCCGACTGGCAGCGACAACGCCCGGGACGGTTTGGGGCGTCTGCCGCCGCAGGTTCAGCTTGGTTCAGGTTCATGGGATATACTCGGCGGTGTGGTCGGCACTTACCAAACGCTGGATTTCGAGATCGACGGCCAAGTGAGCTACAAGGCCAATCGCGAAGCCAACGGTTTTCAATTCGGCAATGTGACCGAACTCGATGCTTCGCTCCAGTACCGCCTGTGGCCGCGCAGTTTGGGTGCAGGCCTTCCTGGTTTTCTCTACGGCGTCATAGAAGCCAACCTCGTTCATGCGGCCAAGGACCGGAGCGGTGGCTTGGCTGACCCGAACTCGGGAGGCGCCACGCTGTTTATCGCGCCTGGGCTGCAATATGTCACCCGCAAATGGATTGTCGAGGCCGGCGTTCAGATTCCCGTCATCCAGAACCTCAATGGCACGGCGCTCAAGAACGATTATGTCTTTACCACCGGGTTCCGCATCAACTTCTAAGGAGAATGAGACATGAAACTCACCACCGCTATCAAGGTAGGCCGCACTATCATCATCGTAGCGGCGGTCTTCATGGTGGCCGGCCGGCTGGCTTTCGTGCCTTCGGCTAAGGAGCCGTCCTACCGGTTCGTCACCGCGTGGGGTGAAAAAGGGGATGCCCCGGGACAGTTCAACGACCCGACCGGAATCGCCGTGGCCGGCGACGAGGTGTTTGTCGCCGATTCCCGCAACGGCCGCATCCAGGTCTTCGATCTCGACGGCCACTTCAAGCGCCAGTTCGGTTCGCCAGGCGATGGCCCTGGCCGGTTGGGCCGGCCGATGAATCTCACGGTTCACGAGGGCGAGCTCTACGTTGCCGAGTACTTCAACGACCGCATCCAGATGTTCGCGCTCGACGGCACCCCGAAGCGGACCATCGGCAAGCCGGGAAGCGGCCCAGGCGAATTCAATGCGCCGGGTGGGGTGGCCGTGGCGCCGAACGGCGATCTGTTTATCGCCGATTTCTACAATCAGCGTATCCAGCACCTCAAGGCGAACGGCCGCTTTGTGCGCCAGTGGGGCACGACCGGTAAAATCGGCATCTGGGCGGAGGAGTTCAACTATCCCACGGACGCGGCCTTGGGTCCCGACGGCATCCTTTACGTGGCCGATGGCTACAACGACCGGATACAGGTCTTCGGTTCCGACGAGACTTTCCTGCGCAAATGGGGCGGCCCGTTCGCCATGAACATCTTCGGCCCGTTCAACGGCTGGTTTGCGACGGTGACCAATGTGACGGTCGACAGGAAAGGCGATGTGTTCGTCGCTGACTTTTACAACCATCGGATTCAGAAATTCGCCGCCGATGGCACGTTCCTGACCCGCTTCGGCACGAAGGGAAGCGGCCCAGGCCAGTTTAATCATGCCATCGCTGTGGCGGCGGCCGATGACGGAACGGTATTCGCCGTCGATTTCGGCAACAACCGCGTGGGAAAATGGCGGCAGGGAATGAGTTATGAGCGGTAGGCGCTTGACTTGGAGTCATCTCCAGGCTCTAACCTTAAAGTTGAACCAGAAGGCCGGTCTCCCTTTTGCCAAGCGCCGGCAAAAAATAGTAGCATCCTGCGCAAAACCTTGTTAGACTTTGCATGAGATTTTCATCAGGGATGCCGTATGAACAAAACCAAACTCTGGTACATAAACGCAAATAAACTCTTCTCCGGACTCTCGGGAAAAAACAGGGGCGAAATAGCATCCAAATTAACGGAGATGAATGTTAAGAAAAATGATTTTGTCTACAACGCAGGGGATAAAGCCAAGACCGTCTATGTAGTGAAGGAAGGCAGGGTCAAAATAATCCGATACTCTCCGGATGGAAGAGAGCTTATAATCGACATCCTTGAACAGGGAGACATATTCGGCGAACTGGCTATGGCCGGAGAAAAAGAACGGGAAACCGATGCAGTGGCAATGGAAGATTCCTTTATATGCGCTATGCAACGGGGAGATTTTGAAGACCTGCTCGGTCAAATGCCGGGTCTTTCTCTTAGCATAATAAAATGGATGGGCCTTCGGTTGAGGAGGGTAGAGAACCGTTTTGAGAATATGATCTTTAATGATGTGCGGACGAGACTTATCGCCCTCTTCAATGACCTGGCTAAAAAATACGGTATGACTGTTAATGATGGAATAAAGATAAAACTTAGATTATCGCACAATGAGATAGCCAGCCTCGTCGGCGCCACAAGAGAGACGGTCACGCTCGAATTAAACAACCTCAAAAGAAGCGGCAGCATCCTCATGGATGGTAAATATTTTATCCTGCCTCAAAAGCATCTATCATAAATTTTTCTGAATTTGTAAGTTTCATTACATTTTTACCCTGATTCCTCTGGTATAGTTCAACAATGAAGAACCCCGGTTCAATAAGGAAGTGCAACACTTAGGAAAGGAAGGTATCCTAAGTGAATGCTGGTTTCATGGATTTTGGAAGTATGTTGAGGAGATTATTGTGAATCAAGATAAGTCGAAAATAACGAAGAGAAAGGCAAGGTATATTATAGGTGCCTCAATCCTTATCATCATAATTCTTACCAGTTTTGCCCTGCTACCAGACTCTCTCGTGGCATTCCTCGAGCCAGAGGGGAGCATACAGAGGTGGCTAACCGCCGCTGGGAAGATGGCACCGCTGCTCTTCATTGCAGTAATGGCTTTAACGGTTGCAAGCCCGTTACCGACGCTTCCCCTGGATATAGCCGCGGGGGCATTATTCGGCCCGTTTCTGGGGACGCTGTATGCTGTGTTTGGCGCTTCTTGTGGAGCCATGATTAATTTTTTTCTGGCCCGTTATCTTGGGCGAAAATTTATTGAACGTTTTCTCAAGGGGCATATCAATTTTTGCACGATCTGTTCGGACAAACTCGTGGCCCGCCTGATTCTTATATCCCGACTGGTGCCGGTAATTTCTTTTGACCTGATAAGTTATGGAGCCGGGCTCACGAAAGTTTCTGCCCGGTCCTTTTTTCTGGCGAATTTCTTGGGCATGATCCCGCTCACGTTGGCCTACACATTGTTAGGCAAGTACGTGACCATCAAACTGTGGATGGCAATTCCCCTGGGGGTAGTCATGGTGGCGCTGTTTTTTGCCATCCCTTACTGGCTTGAGAAGCATGACCTATTCGGGGTGAGCAAGCTGTTCCGCCATCCAGAAGCCGATCAAGAAAAGCAAACAGGGACACTTTCAGATATGCTAAAAGACGTCAAAGAAAGGAGGTGAATATTATGGCGGATAAAACTCAAAAAGAAAAGCTTTTTGCCCAATGTTCATGCGGTTCTGGCAAAAAATATGGAGAATGTTGCGGCAGAAATGAGCCGTGTTCTTGCGGTTCCGGTAAAAAGGCAGGGGAGTGTTGTTTTAAGGCTGCAAAATGATGTCAATAACATTTTCTGCTATAATAAACCAAACACTAAAACAAAGGAGGATGGACTATGTGTCAAAATTGGAAGAAGATGGTTATAATAGCATTACTGGCATTGCCATTGATTATGATGGGAGGTTTTAGAGGGGATGCTCAGGCAGGTGAAAAGAACCCCTGTGCAAAAAATCCTTGCGCCATGAAAAACCCATGCGCCAAGAATCCATACGCGGCTAATCCATGCGCGGCGAAGAAAGATATGGCAAAAAGTTCAAAACCTATCAGGAAAATAACTATTACCGATAAGGACAAACTCATGAAGCTGGGCGAGAAACTATGGAATGACACAAAGCTCGGGACATCCGGTGCGGCCTGCGCTTTATGCCATCCCGGTGGCAAGGGTCTGAAGAAAGCCCCGTTTCCAAAATATCTGAAGATGCCTGATGATATTTTAACCTTAGACCAAATGATAAATTTCTGCATGGAAAACCCCATGAAGGGCAAGCCGCTATCATGGAACTCGATAAAGATGACTGCCCTGGCAGCCTATATCCAGGCCAATGCAAAGGAGGAAGGGGAGGGAGGGACGCCTGCAAATCCGTGCGCTGCAAAGAATCCTTGCATGATGAAAAACCCCTGTGGTATAAAGAATCCGTGTATGATGAAAAACCCATGCGGGAAGGAGTAGGCTCTTTTTTAGCCACAGACTTCCATTAACCCAGAAAATGCATTTGCATTTTCTGACATGAATTGCAAAGAAGGAGGTGAAGACCATGTCTCTTATGTGTCCCATGCAAGGGTGTAAGGAAAAACAGGGTATGTGCGGCCATGAGAAGGTCATGCTGGGTTTGGTGGGTATCATCGCGCTGGTAGTTTTATTGGTAAAGTTTGCTTAAGTCGGTTGGGCCATAAACGTCTTCATATCCCATGAGTTAAGCAAACCAGGTGTCTGCAAATACATAAAAAAAGGAGGTGAAAACTATGTATCGGAACTTTAAAAAAGCAATTGCTGTTGCTTTGGTGACATTGCCACTATTTATGTCCGGCGGTTTTAGCAATGTTCAGGCCGAGGAGAAAAATCCCTGTGCAGCTAAAAATCCGTGTATGGCGAAGAATCCTTGCGCAAAAGGCGCGGCAAAACACGCTAAGGCGGGCGTAAAATATTTGCAGGAGGCCATCAAGCATCTGGAAGAATCTGCTAATGCAGGCGGCGACGCCCATGTTCAAGAGGCGCTTGACCATGCAAAAGAGGCGCTAAAGCATGCAGAGGCGTCTGGCAAATAAGGAGAATAGCGCAAGAGAACAATCCCCAGCGGGGTAGTCATACCCCGCTGGAAGATTATGCCATCCATCCTAAGGTTACTGCTATAAAACATAAAAAAAAGGAGGAATTTTATTACAAGGTTGGTTGCTATTCTTCTATTACTGGTCTTTATATCTTCAAGCCCTGCAATAGCAGGGGAGGTAAAATCTGTTACCCTTGAAGTGAAAGGGATGACATGTAACCTGTGTCCCCCGATGGTAAAGAAGGCTAAAAGATTGACTATTGAAATGAAGGTTATAAATCCATTAGATTATTTTAAAGAAAATCAAATTATAATTATGATTATAAAATCTGCCGAATTTATTAAAAGTAGTTCTTCTATTGAGCTTTGCCCTAAAATAACTGCACCTGAATTCGCTTTTATTGGCAGGTCAAATGTTGGCAAATCATCTTTAATAAACATGTTGGTTAATAGAACCGGTCTTGCTAAAACCTCAGCAAAACCAGGGAAAACCAGACTAATTAATCACTTTCTTATAAACAAAAGCTGGTATCTGGTTGATTTGCCGGGATATGGATATGCATCAGCTTCAAAAGTAGAAATTGCAAAATGGAGTAAATTTATTGATGACTACCTTAGTAAAAGAGAAAACCTTGCATGCCTTTTTGTGTTAGTTGACTCACGCATTGAACCTCAGAAAATTGACATGGAATTTATAAGTAATTTAAAGTTTCTGGGAGTTCCTTTTGTTCTTATTTCTACCAAAACTGATAAAATATCAAAACTGAAAATTGAAAGACATATTAAATCATTTAAAAGAGAGCTTATAGAAATGCGGGAGGAGTTGCCAACACACTTTATGTCGTCTTCTAAAACTGCTACAGGCCGCAGTGAAATACTATCTCTGATTAAAAAAATCAACAATGAATGGAATCTTGATAAAACAATTGAAGAAGTAAAAAGAGGTAAAAAAGTGGAGTTAATTGGGGACACATATTCAGAACCGAAAAAGGAGATATAATTTTTTATGAACATCATTGACAAACTCTGTATAAATACCCTGCGATTTCTTGCAGTAGATGCTGTAGAGCAGGCGAAATCAGGGCATCCCGGCATGCCCCTTGGCGCAGCGCCAATGGCATATACTGTGTGGGACCGCTTTCTTCGGCACAACCCTAAAAACCCTGCGTGGTTTAACCGCGATCGGTTCATACTTTCTGCCGGACATGGTTCCGCCCTGTTATACGCGCTTCTCCACATGACAGGTTATGATCTGTCTCTTGATGATTTGAAACATTTCCGGCAGTGGGGAAGTAAAACCCCGGGTCATCCTGAATACAGACATACACCGGGGGTTGAGGCTACAACTGGCCCGTTGGGGCAGGGTTTTGCAATGGGCGTGGGAATGGCTATAGCCGAGAGATTTCTTGCCAATGTTTTTAATCGCCCTGATTTTACCGTTGCAGACCACTATACTTATGCGATTGTATCTGACGGCGATCTGATGGAGGGGGTATCGTCTGAGGCGGCATCTTTTGCAGGCGCAATGGGACTCGGCAAGTTGATATATTTGTATGATGATAACGATATTTCCATTGAAGGAAACACGGATTGCACCTTTACCGAAGATGTTCATGGTCGTTTTACTTCTTATGGGTGGCAGGTAGTCTCTGTAACTGACGGTAATGACATTAAAACAATTGAAGACGCTATAAAGGCTGCCATGGCTGAAAAGAATAAACCTTCGCTTATTATCATAAAAACCCATATCGGCTATGGCAGTCCAAAACAGGATACTGCCTCTGTGCATGGCGAGCCGCTTGGGAGTGAGGCGGCCAGAAAAACAAAGGAGAAACTTGGCTGGCCGCTGGAGCCTCTTTTTTACATTCCAGAAGAGGCATTAACTCATTTTAGGCAAGCTCAGAAAAGTGGGGCAAAATTGGAAATGGATTGGAACACCCTTTTTGAAAATTATAAGAAGGCATATCCTGATTTGGCTGTCAAATTTGAACAGGCTGCCGGGGGCAAACTCCCAAAAGATTGGGACCATCTGTTATCTATGTTTAAGCCTGAAGAGGGGAGTATTGCCACCAGAAGCGTATCAGGCAAGGTAATGAATGCTCTTGCAGGCGTTCTGCCTAATTTTATGGGTGGTTCCGCGGATCTCTCACCGTCAACCATGACTACCCTTAATGGCGGCGGTGACTTTAGTTCTGGAAACCAATCAGGCCGCAATATACATTTCGGTGTTCGTGAAAATGCTATGGGAAGTATCATTAACGGCATGTCCATCCATGGCGGTGTTATACCTTACGGCTCTACCTTTCTTGTCTTTTCTGACTACATGCGGCCGGCTATCCGTATGGCAGCCCTTATGAAGGCCCATTCTATTTTCGTTTTTACCCACGACAGTATTGGACTTGGGGAGGATGGCCCAACGCATCAACCTATAGAACAATTGATTGGGCTGAGAACTATACCGGGCCTTACCGTATTCCGTCCTGCAGATGCAAATGAGACTGTTGCGGCATGGAAATTAGCGGTTGAGCGGAAGGGGCCTGCGGTTCTGGTGTTGACAAGACAGAAGCTGCCAATATTGGATCCGCAAAAATATCCAATTGCCGAGGGTGTTTCAAGAGGTGGATATATTCTAACAGATGCTGATAATGCTCATCCCGATATCGTGTTGATTGCCACTGGCTCTGAGGTTCATCTTATTTTGGCTGCGCATGGGCAATTGACAAATCAAGGTATAAAGGCTCGCATCGTATCCATGCCGTCGCTGGAGCTTTTTGACGAACAGCCTGCAGAATACAAAAGGCATATCCTCCCGCCTAATATAGTGAAACTATCTGTAGAGGCCGGCAGCCCAAAGGGTTGGCGGGAGTATGTGGGTGATACAGGGGATGTGATCGGGCTTAACCGTTTTGGCGCATCTGCGCCGGGTAATACTGTTATGGAGATGCTTGGATTTAATGTGGAGAATGTAGTTAAACGGGCTATGGCCTTGGTGCGAAGAAGGGAATAAAAGGAGGTCGTATGGAACTTGGTATGATAGGATTAGGACGGATGGGCGCCAATATGGCGGAGAGGCTCCTCAAAGGCGGTCACCGGGTTGTGGGGTATGCCCGCACACGCGATAAGGTGGAATATATCGTAAAAAAAGGCGGCGCAGGCGCATCCTCTCTTGAGGAAATAACCAAATTGCTTAAACCACCAAGGGTCATATGGCTCATGGTTCCGGCAGGCGAGGCAGTGGAAGAGACAATTAAAGGACTGCTCTCCTGTGTCGCAAAAAACGACCTGATTGTAGATGGCGGTAATTCATATTATAAAGATTCTATCAGAAGGGGATTGATGCTGAAAGAGAAAGGGATTCACTATGTTGATGCAGGTGTAAGCGGCGGTATATGGGGTTTAAAAGAAGGTTACAGCATCATGGTCGGTGGAGAGAAACCGGCAGTTGACAGGCTTATACCACTTATCAAGACACTCGCCCCTGCTGAAGATAAGGGGTGGGGGCATGTGGGGCCGGGCGGCGCAGGCCACTTCGTGAAGATGGTTCACAATGGTATAGAGTATGGCATGATGCAGGCGTATGCAGAAGGGTTTTCCCTGATGAGGCATAAGGAGGGATTTAACATGGACCTCCACCAGATTGCTGAAATCTGGAGGCACGGGAGTGTGGTCCGTTCGTGGCTCCTTGACCTGACTGCCGACGCCCTTTCTCAAGACCCTGATTTCAAGGCAATAAAACCCTATGTGGCAGACTCGGGTGAAGGGAGATGGACAGTATCCGAGGCAATTGACCTGAATGTCCCTGCGCCGGTGATTACCTTGTCGCTTCTCCAACGGCTCCGCTCCCGTGATCTGGAGTCTTTTTCAGACAAGCTCATTGCTGTCATGAGGGATAAATTTGGCGGACATGGAATAAAGAAGGAAGAATAGCTATGTCTAAAACAGATATAGAACCGCATATCTTTATTATTTTTGGCGCAACAAGCGATTTGATGCGCCGAAAACTTGCCCCCTCCATCTTAAGTCTTGCCGCCAGAGGCCTGCTAAAAGAAAAATGCTTAATCCTCGGTGTTGCCAGGACATCTGATTTGGATGATATATCATTTAGGTCTCATATTCGCGAGATTTTTACAGGGTCTGCTTTAAAAGATAAATTAGATATAGAGTGGTGCAATAGCTGTGTTTATTATCAATCTATCGGGTCCGGAGATGCTGAAGATTACAGAAGGTTGGCAGCCCGCATTGCAGAATTGGAAAAGGAACACATGCTTCCGGAAAACCGCATATTCTATCTTGCCCTCCCGCCCGATGCCTTTCCTCCAATCATCAAAGGACTTGGCGAGGCAGGGCTTAATACCAGTCATGGCTGGACACGGGTGGTCATAGAGAAACCCTTTGGCCGCGACCTTGCATCTGCGCAGGCATTGAATCGGTTAGCGCATGATTACTTCGATGAGTCTCAGATCTACCGCATTGATCACTATCTCGGCAAAGAGACGGTGCAGAACCTTCTTGCCTTCCGCTTCTCCAATACCATTTTTGAGTCCCTCTGGAACCGCGACAGGATAGAACAGGTAGAGATAACCGTTGCTGAAGAACTCGGAATAGGGAAACGTGCCAGTTATTATGAACAGGCCGGCGCTTTACGGGATATGGTGCAAAACCATCTTACACAGCTTCTAACTCTCATAGCGATGGAGGCGCCTCCTGCCTTTGATGCAGACGCTATCCGCGGTGAAAAGATAAAGGTGCTTCGCTCCCTTGCCCCTATCCGGCCAGAGGATGCTGTTTTCGGCCAATATACGAGGGGGCAGATAAATGGCAGTGAGGCGCGCGGCTACAAAGATGAGGCATCGGTATCACCGCTTTCTACAACTGAAACTTACGCTGCCATCCGCGTTGAGATTGCAAATTGGAGATGGCAGGGTGTGCCTTTTTACCTTCGGACAGGCAAGTGTCTTGCAAAAAAGACCAGCGCCATTGTGGTTACCTTTCGCTATCCGCCGATATCGATATTTCAGCCGTTTCAATCATGTAATATATGCTCCAACAGGCTGGTCATTACACTTCAGCCTGACGAAGGCTTTGACCTTTATTTTGAGGCAAAATCTCCGGGTGAACCTTTTACCATTAAAACCCATAATCTCCACTTCCGTTATGATGAGGTTTATGGCCATCTCCCTGATGCGTATGAGACCCTTTTGTTAGATATCATGGAGGGGGACCAGACCCTCTTTATCCATGCTGATGAAACTGAAAATGCCTGGCGTCACTATACCCCTTTACTGGAAAAGCGGCCGCTGGTTTACCCGTATGCTGCCGGCACATGGGGGCCTGCAGAAGCAAATCACCTTTTTAAAGGCACAGTTAAGATATGGACAACGCTGTAAGTCAAGAAGTCCGTATATATCCAGATATAGAATTGTTGAGCCATGAAGCAGCCAGGGAGATGGTTTATCTGATATGTACTGTTGCGGCAGAGAAAGGCAGATTTACTATCGCACTGTCCGGCGGCCGCACCCCTGTAGCCCTCTACCAACTCATAGCCGGCAAGTACAGCAGCCGGATTCCATGGGACAAAGTCCATATTTTCTGGGGGGACGAGAGATATGTTCCTGCGGGCCATGCAGACAGCAATTTTGCAATGGCCTCTAAAACGCTTATATCTCATATAAACATACCAACTCAAAATGTCCATCCTGTTCCTATTGAATTGAAACCAATAGAAAGGGTTGCAGAGGCGTATGAGCAGATGCTTAAGGGTTTTTTTTTAAGGGAATCTTCTTTCCCTTGCCTTGACTTAATACTGCTTGGCGTGGGAGAGGATGGGCATACAGCCTCACTTTTTCCTGGAGATTCTGCTATAAGAGAGATGCATAGATTGGTTATGCCTGTTATTGCCCCAGCCAATTATCCTCCAAGAAATAGGATAACCCTTACCCTTCCTGTAATAAACAGCGCGGACAATGTCTTCTTTATTGCGGCGGGGAGTGAAAAAGGCAAGGTTATTCGCTCCATTCTTGAGGATAGAAAAACTACCGGAAGGCTTTATCCGGCAGCGATGGTGCAGCCGAAGGGACGCATTATTTGGTTTCTGGATAACAAGGCTTACACCTCACATAAAAATTAATGAACCGGATCAATATGAAGAAACCCCCTTTGCTGACATGGCTCAAGGCGCTCATAGTTGCAGTCCTTATCATAGGGCTGTTTGCGGCTTTCAGGTATTCTGACCTCTCTTCCAGATTGCGTGATGTGTTGGCATGGATAGAAAACCTGGGATGGATCGGTGTTGGCGCTTACATTCTCATATACATTGCGGCATGTGTATTTTTACTTCCCGGGTCAGTTCTGACGCTTGGGGCAGGTGTTGTTTTTGGTGTAGTCAAGGGCTCCATAATTGTCTCCATTGCATCAACTCTGGGCGCAACCATAGCATTTCTCACCGGCCGTTATATCGCGCGGGGTTGGGTTGTGCGTCAGATTGAAAAGAGGCCTTTTTTCCGGGCAATTGATGAGGCGATTTCGGCAGAAGGCTGGAAAATCGTCCTGTTGACACGCCTGTCTCCGGTATTTCCATTCAGTCTTATGAATTACGCATTGGGACTGACCCCTGTAAAGTTAAAGGATTATGTTCTGGCCTCGTGGATTGGTATGCTTCCGGGGACAGTTATGTATGTCTACATTGGTTCACTGGCCGGAAGTCTTGTATCCCTGGGCGGAGCCGCCAACGGACGGCAGCGGTCTACCGGCGAGTGGGCGCTTTACGGAATCGGCCTTTTGGCCACATTAATCGTCACGGTATATGTCACACGCATTGCTAAACGCGCTTTATCGCAAAAAATAAGCAAGGTAGAATGATATGAGCTGTTGTGGAAACTTCTGCAACAAAAATAATTTTACCAGACTATATTTTGTAATATAGCATACAGAAAAATTTTATAGATCTCTATAAAATGATTTATATAAATTAAGAAGGAGGTAAATTGCTATGGATAGAATCAAATCTTTAAATAAAAATGTAGCAGCAGGAGAGGTAAAAGAAATATTGGAAGAGATCGAGAAAAATTTTGGAATGATCCCCAACTTGTTTAAAACCTATGCCCATTTTCTGCCCCTTTTAAAAGCGAATTGGAACAAGGTAAAAGAAGTAATGATGCAGGGAGACCTGAGCAATAAGGTAAAACAGACCATTGCGGTTCTGGTTTCCAAGGACAATAACTGCAAGTATTGCATAGCCGCTCATACTGCTGCGTTAAAATCCATTGGGGTTTCAGATGAAGAAATCAAAATAATTGAGGATGATGTCAGACGTTCAGACTTCAGTGAAAAAGAAAAAGCGATTATCGGTTTTGTCCGGAAAGCGAATCTCGAACCTCTGAAGATTTCCGATGCCGAATTTAATTCGCTCCGACAATCAGGCGCTTCGGACAGCGAAATCATTGAGGCACTTGGGGTCATGGAATTATTTACCGGGTTCAACAAGTTCCTCGATTCTCTACAGATCGGTATTGATTTCTAAATGTAATATAGCATACAGAAAAATTCAATAATAAGGTGTAGTATTATTATCATGAATAAACTCTGGTACCTAAAACAATGCGATATATTTAGCGGTATGGATAAAGATAAATTAGATAAAATCAACGATATTGCAAAAGAAAGGCATATCCCTAAGAATGAATTTATCTATTCCGCTCAGGACAAAGATGATCGGATGTTTATTCTTAAAAAAGGGAGGGCAAGGATTTTTAAGGTCTCAGCAGATGGTAAAATGATTACCTTATCTATTCTGAGAGAAGGAGATATTTTTGGAAGGATGTCAGCAGTAAGAGGAGGAACCTCCGGGGCCTACGCCGAGACTTTAGAGGATTCCTATATCTGTGTAATCCATCAGGATGATTTTCATAATGCAGTTAAGGAGATGCCGGAGATTGCATTGAGATTGATCGAATTAATAAACCATAGGCTAAAAGAGGCAGAGGATAGAATAGAAGATTTGGTTTTCCGTAATATCCCTGGCAGAATTGCAGGTATCCTTTTGAAACTGGCTGAACAGTTTGGAAAAGATACCAGTGAAGGGATTCAGATTAATTTCAAGATTACTCATCAGGAATTGGCTGATATGGTTGGAGCCACACGCGAAACCGTTACTATTATTTTAAATGACTTTAAGAATGATAACTTGATAAAGATAAGTGAAAAATATATCACCATAATTGATGAGAAGATATTAAAAGAATGGGCTGGAAGGTGAGAGAAAGAGCGAGTCCGATTGATGGAAAAAATAAAATGATATCAAAATCTATAATTCAATGCCCTGAATGCGGATTTAAAAAGGAAGAGGTGATGCCGGAAGATTCTTGCCAGTATTTCTACGAATGTACAAATTGTAAAACACGCATAAAGGCAAAACATGGAGACTGTTGTGTCTTTTGTTCTTATGGAAGTGTTAAGTGTCCGTCAAAACAAAATGAGAATAAAGAATTAAAGGGAGGTAAAGATGTTTAGAAAGATAAAGATATTAATGGTTATTGTCATGATTGTATTGATCACATTTTTGGGGAGCAGCCTGTTTGCCGAAGGGAAGAAGACAATCCTCTTCCACCTTAAGACAGGCCTTAAGCAAGACGATGCCCAGATATGTGTGGCGTATAACGAGATATGGGCAGCCATGGAATCCGGATTCAGTGTAGATGTGCTTATTGATGCCAGTGCAGTAAATACTTATAAAAGAGGGTTCTTTGGGAAGGACTCTTTGGAAAACTATAAACTGCCTGAGGGTATGCGGCAGGTACTGGCGCATCAATTCAATATCCCGATACAAAAGGTGCCTCAGGTTTACGGTGAATATTTAACTATGCTCCACAATAAAGGCGCCGTCTTTTATATCAATAGTGAGATGATGATTACTGCTGGTATTGCCAGGGATGAGAATGACATGGAAAAGATCTCGGCAAAATTCTTTAAACCTATTAGCATGAAAAAGATCATTGAACTCCGGACAAAGGCGGATTATTATCTGGCTTATTAAGCCGGAATAAACAAAAAGGAGCATTTTATGGGTTTAGTCAAGGGTCTAAATTTGAATAGCAGCGGGCTGTTTCCGGCGGAAAAACCTTTTGGAAAGCCCGGACTTCCATCGAACTGGTCTTCTGCTTCAAAGCAGGGTGTGGGAACAGCCTGCAATGATATTTCAAAGGTGTGGTTTACTATAGCAAACGGGATTATCACAGAGGTCTTTTATCCCACAGTAGATACAGCCAATATAAAAGACCTTCAGATTTTGGTAACCGACGGCAAGACGTTCGTTGATGAGGAGAGGAAAGACACAATATCAAGCATAGAGTATATTGCCCCAAAGTCCCTTGCTTATAGGATAATCAATACTGCCAAAAATGGAAGATACAAGATTGTTAAGCATATTGTAACAGATACTTATGGGCAATCATTGGTGATTAAGACTTCATTTCAGGCCTTAAAGGGAAATCCAGATGATTACCGTCTTTTTATCTATCTTGCCCCGCATATAAAAAACAAAGGTTACGGAAACTCCGGCAGATGTATCAGCTATGCTGGCAAGGATTATCTCATTGCCTGGCGGGAAGATATCGCCATTGCCCTTACCGCCAACATACCTTTTAAAAATATGTCATGCGGTTATTCCGGTTATTCGGACGGCTGGCATGATTTGAAAAATAATCTAAAAATGGACTGGTTTTTTCACCGGATTGAGGATGGAAATATTGCCATGATTGCGGAGATTGACGCAAAGGAATTTACCGCAGTCCTCTCCTTCGGAAGAGATGATGTGGAGGCAGTGCAGGAAGCTAACAAAACTTTGGAAAGGGGTTATGATGCCATAGAAGCAGGGTATATAAAAGAATGGCATAATTATTTATCCAAACTGAAAGATTTTAGTGAAGAGGGTTTTGACAACGGCAGGCTTTATTGGATAAGCACGATGGTAGTAAAGGCCCATGAAGATAAGACCTACAAAGGCGGGGTTATCGCCTCGTTGTCCATACCATGGGGTGAAAGCAAATCAGATACAGAGACTGGCGGTTATCATCTTGTATGGCCAAGAGACATGGTAAAGGCAGCCTTTAGCTTTATGGCAATGGGAGACATGGATACACCTCTCGCGATACTTAAATTCCTTGAACGAACTCAGAAATCTGATGGCTCATGGCCGCAGAACATGTGGCTTGACGGCAGGCCATACTGGAACGGCGTGCAATTGGACGAAGTGGCATTTCCCATACTTCTGGCATGGAGGCTTGGGGCTATGGGTATGCTGAAAGAAAATTTTTATCCCATGATTAAAAAGGCTGCGTCATATCTGGTAAAGGAAGGCCCTATTACAGAGCAGGAGCGGTGGGAAGAGAATTCAGGCTTTTCTCCATCTACTCTGGCCATTGAAATCGTTGCCCTGATTTGCGCGGCTCAGCTGGCCAAAAAAATGGGAGAGGATAGAGAATCAAAATATCTCTTTGATATCGCAGATTATTGGCAGACACATATTGAAGACTGGACATTCACTGATTGCGGTTGTCTCCTTTCTGAGCATCCTGAGCATTACCAGAGGATTGCCTCTGTTGCCCCTGAATCGCTTGATATGGGAGGAACAGCGTGTCAGATATTCCTTCCGATAAAAAACCTGCCATCCGAATCTATAAGAGAACATTCGCAATGTTCTGTTGTGGACGGCGGTTTTTTAGAATTGGTGAGATACGGCATAAGAGACCCGAAAGACCCGCATATTCTTAAGACCCTTCCTGTTATTGATAAACTACTCAAGATGGATACGCCATTCGGCGCTGTCTGGCACAGATATAATAATGATGGTTATGGAGAAAAGGAAGACGGCTCGCCTTTTGACGGCTCAGGCATCGGAAGGGCATGGCCCCTGCTTACTGGCGAAAGGGGAATGTATGAATTTCTTGCCGGTAGTTCTATTGACCCTTACTTGAAGGCAATGCAGGGCTTTGCCAATGATGGTGGAATGATTCCAGAGCAGGTGTGGGATGCAGAGGATATACCGGAAAAAGGACTTTTCAAAAATAGAGGCACCGGCTCGGCCACACCTCTTGTATGGGCGCATGCCGAGTATATAAAACTCTTGGTCAGCAAAAAAGAGTGCAGAGGCTGCGACATTGTTGATGAGATATACCAGAGATATGTGGTTAAAAAGACAAAGAGCAATATTATCGCATGGAAGATAAATAAACCTATAAAACGGATACAGGCATCAAACACCTTGCGAATTGTTACTTCTGAGATAGCCCTACTTCACTGGAGTAAGGATAACTGGAAAACCGTAAGGGACGATACCTTTGAGATAACCGGGCTCGGGCTCTTTTATATTGATATACCTGCCGGGACATTTCAACAGGGAGACACCTGTATATTTACCTTCTACTATCCTGTGACGGATAAATGGGAGGGTAAGGACTATATTTTAGTTGTGGAATAGTCTGGAATAAAAAGGAGGTGATGATGAATAAATTACAAATATTCTTATTGTTGTTTATAATCATCTTCTTCCCGTTAATCAGTTATGCCGGGGATAAGGTTTTTTTAAGGGAGGAATTCAATGACCTCTCGAATTGGAATCCGCTCAATTTCCCTAAGATAAAAAGACATACCATTTATACCATAGAATCCAATGGGGAAGAGAGATATCTCAAGGCGGAGAGCGATGCCTCTGCCTCCGGAATAATATACAAGAAGGAGTTTAATGTTTATGAATTCCCTAAGGTTAAGTGGCGCTGGCGGGTAGAGAATATATATAAAAAGGGGGATGTGAAAACAAAGGAAGGGGATGACTATCCGATCAGGGTTTATGTCGCCTTTAAATATAATCCGGAAAAGGCAACCTTTTCGGAAAAGTTAAAATATAATGCGGCAAAATTATTATACGGGGACTATCCCCCATACAGCGCTATCAGTTATATCTGGTCAAGCAAGGAATATCCGGAGAGGATGTTTACCAGCAAATATACAGACAGGGCAAAGATGATCCTCTTAGAGCAAGGGAGTACAAATGTCGGCAAATGGAAGACAGAGGAGGTAAATATCATAGATGACTATAAAGCCGCCTTTGGTGAAGATCCTCCTTCTGTTGCCACCATTGCTATCATGAATGATTCTGACAATACAGGGGAGAAGGGGATTTCTTATATGGATTATATTGAGGTATATAAGTGATGGAAATATTTTGACCTAACCATAAAAAGACATTATGTTGATAATCTGGTTAAATTTTACCTAAAACCTTAATTACAGGAGGGGTATGTCAATTTCAAATTTATTTACTAAAATTCAAATTGGTCCTTATCAACTTCCCAATCGGATAGTCATGGCGCCTATGACCCGTAACCGCGCCGGGAACGAAAATGTGCCGACCGCACTAATGGCTCAATATTATAAACAACGCGCATCTGCCGGACTAATTATCACCGAAGCAACACAGGTAACTCCTGAAGGAGTAGGTTATCCCAATACCCCGGGAATCCATTCAGATGAACAAGTAGAAGGCTGGAAACAGGTAACAAAGGCGGTTCATGAATCAGGAGGGCGGATCTTTCTGCAGCTTTGGCATGTGGGACGTATTTCCCATCCGCTTCTGCTTCCAAAAGGGATGAGGCCTGTGGCTCCATCGGCAATTGCGCCGCAGGGTCAGGTTTATACCCCGGAAGGGATGAAGCCCTATGAAATCCCCCGTCCGCTTGAAACAAATGAAATCCCCCGGATTATAGAACAATACATTCATGGGGCAAAAAATGCCTTAAGATCAGGATTTGATGGAGTGGAACTGCACGGGGCCAACGGTTATTTAATTGATCAATTCCTTCGTGATGGAACTAATATAAGAACTGATATATACGGCGGTTCCATAGAAAACCGCGCCCGATTTCTTCTGGAAGTTACAAAGGCCGTGATTGATATTTGGGGTAGTAACCGTGTTGGCGTGCGTTTATCCCCAGGCGGAACATTTAATGATATGAAAGACTCCAATTCTCTTAAGACCTTTAGCTATGCGGTAAAAGAGCTCAAACAATTGGGGATTGTCTATATCCATATTATAGAAACCTCTGAGGCGGATAAACGGCATGAGGGAAATTCTGTTGAAACCAAACAATTTCGGCCACTCTTTGACAAAGCTATTATTGTAAACGGAGGTTATAACCGTGAACGGGCAGATGCTACAATCAAAGATGGAGTGGCGGACATGGTCTCTTTCGGAGTTCCTTTTCTGGCAAATCCTGATCTCCCGCATCGTCTGAATATCGGCGCTCCGCTGAACATTCCTGATCCAGATACCTTCTATGGAGGAGGAGAAAGAGGATATATAGATTATCCGATTCTTAAATAAGAGCGCCATGAGGAGAAAGGGAAATAGTTTATCTGAAGGCAGAGGGAGTAACTGACGATTATGGGTATAGCACTTCTTTTTCTGGCCACTTTATTCCTGGCCTATTTTAACGGGGCAAATGATAATTTTAAAGGTGTGGCCACACTCTTCGGAAGTAAGACCATAAATTATAGGGACTCTTTATATTTGGCCACCATAACCACCCTTGCCGGTGCTCTTTGTTCTGTTTACATATCCTTCTCTCTTATTAAAATTTTCTCAGGAAAAGGGCTTGTTCCGGATAGTATTGCGGCCTCTCCTGAATTCTTATCAACTGTGGCCATAGGCGCAGGATTAACAATAATGCTTGCCACCCTGACCGGTTTCCCTGTCTCTACCACGCATAGTTTAACCGGAGCCTTGATTGGCGCCGGTTTTATGGCTATCGGCACACAGATAAATCTCAATACCCTGATTAACTCCTTCCTTCTCCCTCTTTTATTAAGCCCGTTAATCTCTGTTTCTCTCTCTGCCCTGCTTTATGCAGGATTACATTATCTGCGAATACAGGCCGACGTATGCAAGGAGTGGTGTGTTTGCGTAGGAGAGACGGAGCAACTGATCCCCATCCTTCAACCAAATTCTCTCGCGTGCCTTGAAGGTATAAAGGGGATAGATGCCTCTATCGGCACAGTAGACGAATGTAAGGAGAGATACACAGGTAAATTTATAGGGATCGAATATCAGAAACTGATAGACCTGCTCCATATCTTTAGCGCCGGAAGTGTGAGTTTCGCAAGGGGATTAAATGATACCCCAAAGATTGTGGCCTTGCTTATGACGGCTTCAGTATTTGATATCAAATATGGGATCATGGCGATTGCCGCAGGGATGGCTATGGGTGGGATTCTTAATGCCCATAAGGTGGCGCAGACGATGAGCAAAAAGATTGTCCCATTGAACCCGGGACAGGGATTTGTTGCAAACCTTACCACCGCCATACTTGTGTTTTTTGCGAGCAGAGCCGGTCTGCCGGTATCCACTACCCATGTCTCGGTTGGTTCTATCTCCGGCATTGGTCTCATTAATAAAAAGGTGAACATAAAGATCATTTCAGATATTTTGCTGGCATGGATATTAACCTTACCGGTATCAGCTATTCTCAGTGCGGGTATTTATTTGGCATTAAAATAATCTTAAGGGGGATAACCATGGAAGAATTTGATCTGACTATAATCGGCGGAGGTGTGGGCGGCCTGGTTGCGGCAAGCGGCGCAAGCCAGTTCGGGGCAAAGGTGGCCTTAGTGGAGAAAGAGAATCTGGGTGGAGATTGTCTCCATTATGGTTGTGTGCCCACAAAGACCCTTGTCCATTCTGCAAGGCTTATCTCTCTTATGCGCAGGGCTACGGAGTTTGGCCTGAACCCTGTAACGGTGGATTTTGAATTTAAGAAGATAATGGAGCATATGCGTGAGGTGCAAAAAAAGGTAGGGGAGCATGATGACCCTAAACGCTTTGAGAAGATGGGGATAAAATTATTTTTTGGAAAGGGAGGGTTTAAGGATACCCGGACATTTGAGGTAAACGGCACAAACATAAAAAGCAGGAAATTTCTTATCGCCACCGGTTCCCGACCGGTAAAATTGCCGATCCCTGGTCTGGACAAAGTAGATAGCTTGGACAACATAAAGATATTGGCCATTAATCACCTTCCTGAGTCCATTCTGATAATGGGCGCTGGACCAATCGGCATGGAATTTGCCCAGGTCTTCAGCAGATTTGGTTCAAAGGTAACAGTAATTGAGAAGGCAGGTCAGATCCTTCCGAGAGAAGAAAAGGAGCTCTCAGATAGATTAGAAGGGATATTAAAGAGGGAAGGTATGGAAATCATTACCTGTGTTGAGACCAAAAGGGTAGAACAGTCTGGGAATAAAAGGATAGTAGTGGCTGAGTGCAGCGGTAAAGAAAAGAGATTTGAGGCAGACGAACTCTTAGTTGCCATAGGAAGGGCGCCGAATATCGAAGGTATGAACCTTGAAAAGATAGGGGTTAAAACTACCTCAAAGGGGATAGTAGTTAATGATACCATGAAGACTACAGTCTCCAATATCTGGGCATGCGGTGATGTTACGGGAATGTTTCCATTTACCCATATGGCGGAATATGAGGCCGGAATAGTAATCGGGAACGCCCTCTTTCCATTTGTAAATAGAAAGATGGATAAGACAGTAGTCCCCTGGACGACCTTTACTGATCCTGAGCTTGCCCGTGTTGGTCTGACAGAGGATGAGGCAAGAAAGGAATATGGGGATATCAGGGTCTACAGATACCCCTTCTCTGAACATGACCGCGCAATAATAGACGGAGAAACAGAGGGGATGATCAAACTTATATGTGACAAGAAAGGTAAAATATTAGGCGCCCATATCCTTGGAAAGGGCGCAGGGGATCTGCTAAATGAATATACCTTTGCTATGAAGAATGGTCTTCCGGTGCAGAAGATATCACAGACCGTCCATGTATATCCGACAATGGGGCAGGTAGTAAAGAGGGGCGCGGACCAGTATTATAAGGAAAGGCTATTTTCCGGCTGGTTTCCAAAGGTGGCAAGGTTTTTAATGAAATTTAAATAAAAAGAGGTAGAACAGGTAGAACAGATGGAACTAATAGATAAGATGGTAGATGTGATGAAAAATAAGATAAAGGTTATTCAGATAAATCTGGGTGATAAATGCAATCTGCGATGCGCTCACTGCCATATTGAGGCTTCTCCGGAAGGAAACAGAAATATGGATTCCAATACAGCAATGAAGGTCATCAAAAGATTAATCGAGACAGATATCAAAGATATTGAATTCACCGGCGGGGCGCCTGAATTAAACCCTAATCTGCGGCTCTTTATCGAAGAGCTCTCCAGCCATAATAAAAATCTGACTGTAAGGACTAACCTGACTGTGCTCGACTCACCTGCCTATTCCCTTTACATTGATCTATATAAAAAATATAAGGTGAAGGTCATTGCCTCTCTGCCCGACATATTTCCTGATACTACTGATAAGCAAAGAGGAAAGGGTGTTTTCCAAAAGAGTATAAATGTCCTGAATAGACTTAATGCGATTGGTTACGGGAGAGATGGCCTGTTATTAGACCTCGTGTATAACCCGGTAGGAGATTATCTGCCGCCTGACCAAAACGAGATTGAGAATAATTATAAAAGGTTATTGAAAGAGAGATATGACATCACCTTTAACAATCTTATACCCATTGTTAACTCGCCCATTAAGAGATTTAAGGAATCTCTTCAACAGACAGGCAGGTTAGAAGAATATCTAAAACTGCTTAAAAAGAGTTACAACCCTGCCACAATAGATAAGCTAATGTGCAGGAATCTGATTTCTATTGATTATAGGGGTTATGCCTACGACTGCGATTTTAATCTGGCCTTAGGTATGAAGACTAAAGGTTATGAAGACAGGAAATTCTGGGAGATAGACCTGCACAATTTTAATCAGGAGATCACCTTTGGGCAACATTGTTATGCCTGTACTGTTAATATGGGGAGCTCTTGCCATGGTGTTCTGATAAAAGAGGAGGAATCCAGACCAATGGGATTTGTTATGAAAGAAAATGTAAAGAGATATTATGGTGAAGAGTTGCAAAAGACCTCTGACTTAAAGACAGGGGCGTGCTGCAGCGCTGATCTTATCCCGGATTATG
Source organism: Deltaproteobacteria bacterium (assembly GCA_030690165.1). NCBI lineage: Bacteria > Pseudomonadati > Myxococcota > Myxococcia > Deltaproteobacteria bacterium. Next base: position 71,855 of record JAUYHF010000007.1, read on the forward strand.
TTAAAGATGCGCTTATGCTGATAAATGATGAAATAAAGATGAAATATTACGGATGCGGCTCGCCTATCCCGCTTTGCGTCGAGGGTTTGAATGTGCTTGATATGGGCTGTGGCACAGGGAGGGATAGTTATGTCATGTCAAAACTTGTAGGAGAGAATGGCTTTGTCTATGGTGTTGATATGACGGAAAATCAGGTAGGTATCGCCAAAAGATACATTAAAGAACAGACCGATAGATTCGGATACAAAAAGCCGAATATAGAGTTTATCCTCGATAATATGGAAAATATAACCAAACACCTTAAAGAAGAATCAATAGATCTGGTAATCTCCAATTGCGTAATAAATCTGTCTGAGGATAAGGAGGCGGTCCTGAAGGCAATATTTAATGTCTTGAAGTGGGGAGGGGAATTTTATTTTTCCGATGTTTATGCAGACAGGAGGGCGCCTGACGAGATAAGGAAAGACCCGCTTCTTTTTGCCGAGTGTCTTGGAGGGGCTTTGTATTATAAAGATTTTGTGCGGATAGCAAGAATATCCGGTTTCACTGATCCGCGCATTATATCTCAAAGGGAGATTCCTATTACAAATCCGGAGATTAGCAGTCTCACAGGCAATCTCAGATTCTATTCTATAACCTATCGCCTCTGGAAATTGGAAGGGCTTGAAGATGCCTGCGAGGATTACGGGCATATGGCCGTCTATAGAGGCGGAATCCCTGTATCACCATTCCGGTTTGAACTTGACGGCTCCCATATTTTTTATACAAACAAACCTGAACGTGTATGCGGTAATACTGCGCTGATGTTATCCAAGACAAGATTTGGCAGATATTTTGAAATAATCGGTGATTTAAAGGAACACTTCGGAGAATTCAAGGAATGCGGCACACCAGATAAATCTGATAGTAATAATAAAAATAGTAGTGTTCAGAGGGGATGTTGTTAGACTTATCTGATAAGATACTACTTGCCTAAGGGGACTGATTTCAGTAAAATTAGCGATGTGCATCTTAGCAGAGATAGCGTCTCTGATAAACAATCGTATTAGGGGAGACAGATATGTATTCATTTAATGTCGTAGAATTCTTTGTAAAGGGCGGGATATTCATGTATCCGATAACCCTTTGCTCAATTATATCTCTCGGTATATTTATGGAAAGACTCTGGAATGTAAGACGGAAAAAGATTATACCAAACACCTTTCTTGAAAAGGTAGAGGCATTTCTTAAAAACAACAAAACAGGAGAGTCAATCGGATATTGTGAAAGTCATAATTCTCCAATAGCAAGGATACTTCATACAGGTATAAAAAACCGTGAAAGAAGCAGAGAGACTTTAAAGGGTGTGATGGAGGAGGCAGGGAGAAAGGAGACGGTCAGGCTGTTTAAAAATGTTGAGGCGCTTTCAACCATTGCAAGCATATCCACGCTTCTTGGTTTATTGGGCACAATATCAGGCATGATAAAGATTTTTGCTGTCATATCACATGAGGCTATAGTAAATCCTACAGCGCTTGCAGGCGGTATATCAGAGGCGCTCAATACAACAGCATACGGACTTACTGTGGCAATACCTACAATCATATTTTATAAATACCTTTACTCAAGAGTGCAGGCATTGATTTTATCAATAGAAGAATCCTCTCTGTATATTCTGGATATTCTAAAAATGGAATAGCATGCATTTTAAAAGACCTGAAAGACATGACATAGGACTGGATATGACGCCGATTATTGATGTGGTGTTTAATCTCCTCATATTCTTTGCATTATCATTTAATTTCGGCATAACCCCCGGCATTCAGGTAAGACTTCCTGCTGCAAAAGGGGATGTATTAAAACATGAGAAAAAAGAGGTCATTGTGGTTGTAAAAAAAGACGGCAGTATATATCTTGAGCAGAAAAAGATAATCCTTTCAGACCTTCTGTCTGAACTTAGAAATGTCTTTCGCACAAATCCTGATATATCACTCATAATACAGGGCGATGAAGATGCTTTATATGGCAAGGTTGTAAGGATCATGGACTCGGCAAAAAAGGCAGGTATTACAAAGATTGCAGTTGCAACAAGACCTGAGGATGTGTTATAGAAAAAGAAAGGAGGTGATACCGATGAGTATTTCAAAGACAGTTATTGCAGCGCTTTTTTTGGTTTTGCTCGTTACAGTTCCTGCCATGGCAGATGAAAAGAAAGAGACAAAAAATCCATGTGGCATGATGGGTGGGCACGGCATGATGGGCGGGAAGGGGATGATGGGTGAAGGCATGATGGGCGGGATGCATGAAGGCATGATGGGCATGATGAAGGAGATGATGGGGATGATGAAGGAGATGATCCATACCCCAACCGATGCCCAGAAAAAGAGGCTGGACGAGATGATGATGAAGATGGATGGGATGATGAAGATGCATGACGAGATGATGAAGAAAAAGATGGAAAAGAAGGGGATGTAGCATTTTGAGGGGGGCGGCATCCAGACCGCCCCTCAAATATGATTGCGGAACATAAGCTGCGCATAAGAAATTATATATATGCCGGAGGAGATTCTGTGAAGAAAGTGGATGAGAGATTTGAAAGATAGGATTAAGGGATAATAAATCCATAGGAGGTATGAGCGATGATTGAATTTATCAAACCTGTCAGGTATGGAATTTTAGTCGGCCTTCTTGGACTTACCTTTGGCGTCGGCTGGGCGTTCTGGCTTGTGCTTGGACATGAGAGTATACATAGGAGCTTTGAAGAAAGTGTTGTTGAAAAAAAAGATACGCATAGCCTTATTCAGCTATTAGAACCCGGTAATGCTCAGGCCCACGGGCCAGAGGAAGTAAAACCCCGGCAACAAGATGAACATGCGGATATGATGAAGGAAGGGGAGCAGATGATGCCAATCTCGGAAGAAGATGAACATCAGCACGGTGAAGATATGCATGATAACCCCATTATGCAACTTGCCCATGAGAGACTCCGAAGGGGGCATATCCATGGTATGGGGTTGGGTCTTCTTACTATCGCAGTATCTTTCATTCTTGCGTTTACCAGCGCATCTGAGAGGATAAAAACCATAGCCCCTGTCCTTGCTGGGATTGGCGGGATTCTCTACCCCTTTGCATGGATTGTAATGGGCTACAGGACACCGGGCCTTGGGCCTGACGCAGCAGCGGCATCTGTGAGAATGATTGCCGGGATAGGAACTGCCCTTGTGCTTCTTGGAATTTTTACAGCAGGGGTTTTTCTTTTAAAAGATATTTTACAGAAAAGATGATAAGAGTGAAGCCTATTAAGGAAATAGAGATGACTGGGTCTTACTTTAAGAAAACTCCTCTATCTTTATTCCCAGTTCCTTTATCTTCTTTCTCAAGGTATTCCTGTTTATCCCTAAAAGCTCTGCTGTTTTGACCTGATTGCCGCCGGTCTTTTTTAGGACAAGCCTTATGAGCGGCCTTTCCATGAAAGGGACTATAGTTGCATAGAGTTCATGTTTTCCCTTTACATCGATACTGTTTATGAAGCCCTCCAGCCTGTTGTATATGATATCCTCAAGAGATTCCTTATTTTGTTTTTTCTGCGGAAGAGCAAGGTCGTCATACGACAGCACAGGATTGGGAGAGAGGATAACAGCCCTTCTCAGGATATTTTCAAGTTCCCTCACATTGCCTGGCCATAAATATGCCTTAATCGCTTCCGCTGCCTTTGGCGACAATGTCCTCGGTTCAATCCCCATCTCCTCCTGAAATCTCTGCAAGAAATATTCAGCAAGGAGCAGTATATCCTCTTTCCTGTTTCGGAGAGGCGGCAGCTTTATAACTACGACATTCAGTCTATACAGCAAGTCTTCTCTGAATCTTTTTTCCTCAACAGCCTTTTCAATGTCCTGATGTGTTGCCGCTATTATCCGCACATCCACCTTTATCGGCTGCTTGCCTCCAACCCTGTAAAATTCCTGTCCCTGTATCGCCCTCAGGAGTTTGCTCTGCAGGTCAAGGGGCATGTCGCCAATTTCATCAAGAAACAGTGTTCCATTATTCGCAAGCTCAAACTTCCCCAGTCTTGTCTCTACTGCGCCGGTAAATGCGCCCTTTTCATAGCCAAAGAGTTCGCTCTCCATCAGTTCCTTTGGTATGGCCGCTGAGTTAACGGCAATAAATGGCCCTTCATTTCTTGGAGAGTTTGTATGGATGAGTTTTGCAACCAGCTCTTTTCCTGTGCCGCTTTCGCCCTGAATAATAACCGGAACATCCTTTGGAGCAATTTTTCCCACTGTCTTGAATACATCCTGGACGGCCTTGCCCTTGCCGACAAATGTTACCTCGCTCGCCCATTTTTCCTTTAGTCTATCCTTAAGGTTTGAGACCTCATCTTTTAATTTTCTATATTCAAGCGCCCTGTCAACGATTATCTCAAGTTCGCCTACATCAAATGGCTTTGTTATGTAGTCAAATGCGCCGCCTTTCATGGCCTCTATGGCATTTTTCATAGTCCCCTGGGCTGTCATTATAATGATTGGAATTTTTAATCCGGCAGTTCTTATCTCTTTTAATACATCCAGGCCGTCTTTCTCAGGCATCCTTATATCCATTATTGCAACAGAAAAATCCTGTGACTTCAGCATTTCAAGGGCGGTCTTGCCGTCACGCGCCTCTGCTGTGTCTATCTTCTTGTCCTTGAACATTTGCTGAAGGACCCACAAGATGCCTTCGTCATCATCTGCTATCAAAACCTTTTTTTTCATTTTTAACTCCAAACTCCGTAAGGGTGTAATGCCTTACGCCCCTACATCAAACTCACAACTGCTTTTCCGCTATCGGCAGAAATATTGAAACAACAGTCCCTTTCCCGGGATTACTGTCTATTTTGAAGAAGCCTCCGTGTTCCTTGATAATCCTGAATGACAAGGCAAGGCCAAGTCCGCTCCCCTTTGCCTTTGTTGTAAAAAACGGCGTGAATATCTTCTCCATGTTTTCCTTTGATATGCCGCAGCCGTTGTCTTTTATCTCTACAGAGGCCATTTTAGCAGCCCTGTATCCCTCCTCAACAAGGTGAAAGTCTGTAAGCATTCTGGTATTTACCATTATTTCGCCATTTTTATCAACTGCCTCAATGGAATTTTTTATAAGGTTTAAAAATACCTGAATCAGATGTTCTTTATCTCCTAAAACCTGCGGAAGGCTCGGGTCATAACTTTTTATAAGATGCGCTGCCTTACCCTCTGTCATGGTGTTCCCAAGCAATATAACCGTATCTAAGACTTCGTGGATATTGATAGGCAGAGGTTTTATCCTTCGAGGATTTGCAAAGTCCAGAACCTCTTCCAGTATTTTATTCAGCCTGTCAACCTCTCTTATAATAATGTCTGTATATTCGGTCAACCCCTTTTCCCTAACCTTTCTTGACAAAAGCTGGGCAGCGCCCCGGATGCCGCCGAGCGGATTTTTAACCTCATGAGCAATGCCTGCGGCAAATGTGCCGAGAAAGGCAAGCCTGTCCTTTCTTACAGATTCCTCCTTAATGGATTTTATGCCTGAAAGGTCTCTTAAAAGCGCGACCGCCCCGATTATTTCTCCATTCGGGTTAAGCACAGTTGATGTAGTCACGCGCACAGGCGCCATCCCTCCCATTCTCTGACTGATTATATTTTCATGCTCTATAAAGACCTTGCCTTGGTTTAAGGTTTTTTCCAGCATGTCTGTAAGCCATGTATCTTTTGAAAATATGTCTTTTAACGGCCTCCTGATGGTTAATGCCCTTGACAGTCCTGAAATCCTTTCAGCGGCCTGATTATAGACAGTAATAAGCCTTTCTGTATCTATCCCTATAACCCCTTCACCAAGGTATTCTATGATATTTTCACAGATATTTGTCTGTTCCATCTTCCTACTCCCTACCGTCTACCGCTTTTCTAAATCCCATGCTTGATGTCATCTCTATAAGCGTTCCTCTGACATCGCCGAATAATATTAAATCTTTTGCTGTAGCTTGAATTGGTATAAGTTCTTTTGTGAATCGCACCTCCAGCTTTCCTGTCTGCGAGCCGAAAAGTTCCTTGTCTATTACTATATCGGCAAGATAATCTATTTCCGCATGGTCCGGGTTTATCCTTGCAGCCTTTTCTCCGTCTGTTGCAATCCTCACATATATGGTGGACACATTCTTTTTGGGAAATGTCGGCACATTAAATTCCTTACCCGATGCTATCTGACCATAAACACCGAATCTGAAATTATAAAAACCTGTAAGCGGATCGTCGTAATACCCGCGTGTAGGCAGGGGTTCTTCCGCCCCCTTGTCCTCTTGTCCGCCGCCCCAGCTTTTCCATCTGTAAGTCCTTTTATTGTAATCCACTATGGTGTAGCCCTCCCTTACCTTGTCTCCTATATGGACAATCTTTTCAACCTTCGTTGTCCTGAGCCTTCTGCCTTCTTCCCATTCTTCAACGTATGTAGTATAGATGTCCTTTCTGTATTTTGTGATAAAACCTATAAGTCCCATTGTCTCTGCCTGAAGCGTTATCTTGTAATTCCCCCTGTTCAGCCTGTGTATGCCTATCTTGCCGGTTGCGGCCTTCTTAAACCACCAGAAGCCTATATTGTAGGTAAATTCCTCGCCGTCAAAATATTCGCCGATGGTTGGTTGTTTTTTGATAATGTCAGCGCTAACTGAAGTTGCTGAGCCTGATGGAAGAATATAAACGAAACTAACAAGAAGAAAAAAGGGAACAAGCTTGATAAGAAATGACCTTCTAAATATGTTCATGCAATATCTTTATCAAAAACAGCATCAAAAGGCAAGAAGACAGGGATAGACAAGACGCAGAAATAAACTTGTATGTTTAATGCGATTTTTGATAGTATCAGAAAATTGAATGAGGGTAAAAAATGATAGCAAAGGTGTTTAGCGGAGCGGTTTTAGGCATAGATGCGTATATTGTAGAGGTTGAGGTGGATACTGCCTTTGGCCTTCCTGTCTTTTCCACAGTCGGTTTGCCTGATAATGCTGTTAAAGAGAGCAAGGACAGAGTAAGGGCAGCCTTGAAGAATTCAGGATATGAATTTCCCGCAAAACATATAACAGTGAACCTTGCGCCTGCGGATGTGAAAAAGGAGGGGACAACATTTGATCTGCCGGTAAGCATCGGGATTCTGACTGCTGAAGGGATTGTAAAAAAGGAAAGACTGTCTGATTATATGATCTTAGGCGAGCTCTCTCTGGACGGAAGGGTGAAACCTGTAAAAGGTGTTTTGCCAATGGCTGTTGCCGCAAAGAGGGAGGGCTTTAAAGGCATAATCCTTCCAAAGGAAAATGCCGAAGAGGCTGCCCTTGTGGATGGCATAGAGGTCCTTGGCATAGAAAATCTTTCACAGCTTGTGGAGTTTTTAAATGGCAATATTGAAATCCATGCCTGCAGGATAGATATTGAAACATATTTTAAAACTGATGGAGAATCGTACGTTGATTTGAATGAGGTAAAAGGCCAGGAACATGTAAAAAGGGCAATAGAGATAGCAGCGGCAGGCGGCCACAATCTCCTTATGATAGGACCACCTGGTTCAGGCAAAACCATGCTTGCCAGGCGCATGCCGACTGTCCTGCCAGACATGACATTGGATGAGGCAATAGAGACAACAAAGATTCACAGTGTCGCAGGGGTTTTGGACGGAAAAAGGGCTTTAGTAACAGCAAGGCCGTTTAGAAACCCGCATCATACAATCTCAGATGCAGGTTTGATCGGCGGCTCCCGCATCCCTAAGCCCGGCGAGGTTTCCCTTGCCCATAACGGCATTTTATTTTTGGATGAACTGCCTGAGTTTAAAAAGAATGTGCTTGAGGTGTTAAGGCAGCCCCTTGAGGACGGCAGGGTTACAATATCAAGGGCAGCCATCTCTCTTACCTATCCATCCGGTTTTATACTGATTGCAGCTATGAACCCGTGTCCCTGCGGCTTTCTCGGAGACCCACATAAGGAATGCCATTGCACGTCGATGCAGATTCAAAAATACAGGTCAAAGATTTCAGGGCCGCTCATGGACAGGATTGATATCCACTGCGATGTGCCTGCTGTCAGATTTAAAGAGCTTTCAAGCGATACAAAGGGCGAGTCCTCAAAAGATATAAAGGCAAGGGTTGATATAGCAAGAAAGATTCAGACAGAGCGGTTTGCAGGCTATCCTAAACATGAAGGCAGAAGGCTTTATTCCAACAGCCAGATGGCAGGACGTCATATAAAAAAGTTTTGCGGGATAGGTGATGATGGCAAAAGGCTTCTGGAAATGGCTGTGGACAAACTTGGCTTGTCAGCGAGGGCATACACCAGGATATTAAAGGTTGCGCGGACAATAGCTGACATGGAGGGCGAGGAGCGGATAAAATCTCATCATCTTTCAGAGGCGATACAATACAGGAGTTTGGACAGGGGGATGGTGTAAGGAGAACAATTATCAAGCTTTTCAAAAGAAAATTGGAAGAGAGAGAGGAGCGATTTATTGCAGATTTTAGAATAAAGAGGATAAAGGGATGGAGGAGGTATCCATCAGGAAGGCTATATCGGCAGGGGGTTTTATTTTTTTCGATGTTTGATAATTATTTTCCCCCTGTCCCCTTGCGGCGGGGATTACGTTGCCGCAAGGCATTGTATATGGGAGCGTCATGGCGATGGCCCCTTATCTATGCCCTGGGTTGGGGCTGCTATCCTCATCCTGTCCATGATTTCGCTGTCATGAAGCAAATCTTTTATCAGATTATGCATAAGAGTCGCGAGCGCGGTATTTGCGCTCCACTTTGACAGCTCCGACCTCTGGAACTCTTTCGACCACGAACCATCCTCTGAAGAAAGCGTTAACTTCATCCTGCCTTCAACGCCCCAAAGACCACTTTCCCACCATACATCGCTTACCTTGACATAAATCTTGGCGGGGCTTTCCGCGGAAACCTCCACGCCTCTTTTCGCCAATTCCTCTGCGTAGGCCACAAGAAAAACATCGGTCCATTGCTTGTAATTCGCGTAGTGTTTATGTTTAATTGGAACGATTATAGGGAAAACAATGACGATGTTCCAGTAGCTTTTGATTAAATGACGTTCGTTATCCGTCTGGCCGTTAATGAGTTGAACCGAATGTTTTTCCTCTAACACGCCCACAGTATCCAACCCTATTTCGGCGACTTTGCTGGGCGAGAAGACATGCGAACACCCGGAAATAAGCATGACGGCCGTTGGCAAAAACACATAGTAAAGGTTTTTTTTCATAAAAAAGCCTCCTTATAAGCTTTTTAAAATGGATATTTAATTAAGTTATAACAGAAGACGTGGTATTGTCAACCCCAATTCTCCTGCATGTGGTAGCAAAGTAAAACTGTCAGGGTATAACTGCAACAAGATAATGTCAGGGTATGGAAAAAGTGAGCCTGACAATGAAAGAATTAAAGAGAGTAGAAGTGATTCAAAAAGCGGTATCAGGAGAGATAACCGTCATGGAAGCAAAAGAGTTTCTTGGATTGAGTGAAAGGCAAGTTTACCGGTTAAAGTGTTCTTTCAAATTGAAAGGAATGAAAGGGCTTATACATGGTAACAGAGACAAAATCTCCCCAAGACGTTTAGACAATGAAATATGTGAAAAGGTTGTGAAACTGGCAAAGGGGGAATATGAAGGGTATAACGATTCCTTTTTTACCGAGAGATTAGGAGAGGAGGAAGGCATTCAAATAAGCAGGGAAAAGGTAAGACAAATCCTGCGTAAACAGGGCATAGTCCCAAAAAGAAAGAGAAGGCGTCCAACGCAGGACAAGAAGAGATAGGAAGCCTCAATCAGGCATGATGCTGCAAACAGATGGAAGCCGGCATGACTGGCTTCAGGGCAGAGGAGAATATCTTACCCTCATAGGAGCTATCGATGATGCAACCAACGAGGTTCCGTATGCCCTGTTCGCTCCCTACGAGACTACTGAAGGTTATATGAAGATGCTTATTGAAATAGCGAAAAGGAAGGGCTTGCCTCTTTCTCTTTATGCGGACCGGCACAGCATATTTCAAATAGAGAGGCATACACCTACCATTGCCGAACAGTTAAATGGAAAGCCTGACAAGACCCAATTAGGCAGGGCATTGGATGAACTGGGAGTGCAACTCATTCCTGCAAACTCTCCTCAGGCCAAGGGTCGCCAAGAGCGTTTGTGGGGGACTTTTCAGGACAGACTCGTATCTGAACTAAAACGATTCAATGCCAAAACCCAAGATGAGGCAACTGCTGTGCTTTTGAAATTCCTGCCGGATTATAACCGCAAGTTTATGGTAGAGCCTGCCGATAAGAAATCGGCATGGAGAAGTATTGACAATATAGACCTGCATAAGTATTTCTGCATGAAATACAACCGTGTTGTGGGAAATGACAACACCATATCGTTTATGAACGAAAAGATACAGATATGGAGTTCAAAAACAAGATACAGCTTTGCAAAGGCCAAAGTGGATGTGCATCATTTAATAGATGGAAAGATTAGAATATTTTATAAGGGAGAATTGATTGCAGAGGAAGAAGGTCTTGCCAGCGCACAGCTAAATAAGAGAGAACGGTTAAGAAAAAGATCCTGTATAACAAATAAATCTAATGAAAGGATTTCCTTGCAACCCTGACATTTTCATTTTGCTCTTAACCTGACATATTGACTTTGCTGCGACACCCCAATTCTCCTGCGGGTTCAGGTTTGCAACCTGAACCCGAATAGTTCGTATAAAGCAAACATGAATTATTGGGGAGCAGGTTACAAACCTGCTCCCGCAAATCTATGCCATCAATAAGGATTGCGAAAAAGTGTAATTCGGGTTTTTATTATCTTACTTTCACTATCAGAAACTGGTATTACATATTTGACAGGCACAACCGTTTTGAGATACTTGCGAAATCTTTAAAATATTGTCAAAAACACAAAGGTCTTAAATTGTATGCCTATGTATTTATGCTTAATCACATACACCTGATTGTATCATCCGATGATATGATCTGTTTTGTCCGGGACTTTAAAAAGTTCACCTCAAAAGAAATTCAGAAGAATATCATTGCGACAGAACCAAATGTTTTGAGTCTCTTTGATGTCGGGAGCGGCAAGTATGAATTTTGGGAACGGACTAATATGCCGAAGCTAATTGAACAAGAGGAGTATTTATTTCAAAAGGTAATATACATTCATTCAAATCCAGTGCGAAAACAGTATGTGAAACGTCCTGAAGACTGGGTATGGTCATCGGCAAATCATGAGAGCATGGTTTTGGTTGAACCGTTGCCGATATGAAATTTAGGGTTCAAGTTGCAAACTTGAACCCGCAGAGGGGTTTAATAGTTTGTTGAAAAAGATTTGAATATAAAGTTCTTATAGTATAGAATTGAAAGGAAAAGGAGGCGCTCATGCGAGCAACACAAAAAGAGAAAGACATAGTGCATGTCAAACAGTATGTAACCGATGCAAAAGGGCATAAGATGGCTGCGATTCTTGATATAAAAGAATTAGCAAGAGTCCATGAACTGCTGGAAGACCTTGCAGACCTGAAGGTTATTGAAGAAAGGGTGTATGAACTCGTCATCAAAAATTCCGCAAAGAAAGAACTCGATGATATTCCTGCTGCTCAATTCTTAAAGATTGATGCCGCCATTCTGTCATTAAATACATCCCGTTCATTTCCTTTCAAAACTTCAGAATAATCGTGGGAAAAGTAAGTGCAAAAAAATGAATGCAAAAAAACATTGACATATTTTAATATATTTGCTAATTTAAAATAACCATTCGGATTGAGACACCCTATATTGATAACTTTTTTCATATCTCATCACTAAACAACCCAAATGCTATTACCTTTAACAATCCCAGAGATAGGTTGAAAATCAGAGAAAAGACATTTACCGCTTGAAAATTTATTCTAACCTAATAACAACGCCAGCCATAGGCAGGCTATATAAATGGTAACATACCTTACCGTAATCAAATCAAATTTGTTTTTAGAGACAGTACGCAGTGAAGCAGTGCGCAGGTTATCTACTGCCTGCAACTCATACGATACTGCTCACTATTAAAAAGAGGAGTGATTTATGAATCTTAAAGAACTAAAAGAAAAAAAGATTGGCGAGCTTACATCGCTTGCCAAGCAGTACAATATAGAGGGCGCTGCGAGCATGAGGAAGCAGGATATGATCTTTGCGTTGCTTCAGTCACAGTCAGAGCAGAATGGCCTGATATACAGCGAAGGTGTTCTTGAAACCCTGCCGGACGGGTTTGGTTTTTTGAGGGCGCCTGACTATAACTACCTTCCCGGACCAGACGATATATACATATCCCCATCACAGATCAGAAGGTTTAATCTAAGGACAGGCGATATTGTGTCAGGCCAGATCAGGCCGCCAAAAGAAGGAGAAAGATATTTTGCCCTTCTCAAGGTAGAAAAGGTAAATTATGAAGACCCTGATGTTGCCAAAGATAAAATACTTTTTGACAACCTTACACCCTTATATCCTCAGGAAAAAATAAGGCTTGAACTGCCAGGCAAAAAAACAGATCTCTCTATGAGGATAATGGATTTTTTCACGCCAATCGGCAAGGGGCAGAGGGGTCTTATTGTATCTCCGCCAAGGGCAGGCAAGACAGTACTTTTACAAAAGATTGCCAACAGCATAACAACCAACCATCCTGATGTTGTCCTTATTGTGCTTCTCATTGATGAAAGGCCTGAAGAGGTTACTGATATGCAACGTTCTGTGAAGGGAGAGGTTATAAGTTCCACCTTTGATGAGCCTGCGCAGAGACACGTCCAGATGAGGTTATGAGGGACACATCCCATTTATAGGTAAATAGGATAAACAGCCCCAGGGACTTTGAATAGTATTTTGAAACAGGCAAAATTAAAGGGAGAGTAAGATAGGCATCCCCCTATTTTTTATTGAAGCCAATTTGAATCGGTAGAAAACGGTCAAACTGAACCAAAATTATTTTTCTGTGTAAAAGGAGCGATTTGACAATCATATATATGTGATATACAATATATACAAATATATATTCGGGAGGCAGAGACATGACAACACAAATGATCGTAAGGATAGATGAAGGGGTCAAAAACAGGCTTAATAGACTTGCAAGGCTTGAAGGCAAGACAACAAGCGAAATGGTCAGGGAACTGATAGAGGAACGTATTAAAGAACGCGATATCGGCGCATACGTTGATGACCTGTGGAATAGAATCGGCAGGAAATTAAAAGCAAAAGGTGTAACGGCTGCAATAATAGACAAGGCTGTCAAAGAGGCGCGAAAGAAGCAGGGATGAAGGTTGTCATTGATACGAATATCTTTGTTTCATCCTTTTTCGGAGGCAACCCGAAGAAGATTATAGACCTGTGGAAGAAAGAGAAAATAACCCTTTGTCTGTCTCATGCTGTCCTTGATGAATATATAGATGTTCTTCAAAGAATCGGGTTGACGGACGAAGCGGAGCTTGAAGAGTTATTATCCCTTTTTTCAAGGGGCTTTAATATCTTGTTTACCGCAAAAACTCCAAAAATAAAGATTGTCAAAAATGACCCTGATGATGATAAGTTTATTGAATGCGCTGCAGCGCTAAAGGCAGATGCTATTATAACAGGAGATAAGAAAGTCCTTGCTGTAAAGGAATACATGGGTATCAGGATATTAACGTCTCAGCAGTTTTTGGAAATCCATGACAATTTTGAGAAAAAATGATTCTTTGCAATGAAGTATAATGGGCCGTCTGCAGGTTGGTTAAGAACCCCTGCAAAAAAACTATTGACAGGTTTTAACAAATCGTGCTATTTTAAGACTACCTTTCAGAGCAATACACCTGAATATAATTTTTTTATATCTCATCATTATACAATCCAAATGGATTTACCTTTAATAACCCCATAGACAGATTGAAAAACAGAGAGAAAATATTTGCCGCTTGAAAGATATCCTAACCCAATAACATTGCTCACCATACACGGACATACAATGGCATCATCTTGCTGCACAATCAATCGCAGGCGCTTAATTTATGATTTTTAGACATGATAAGTCTGACTTATCAGGACAAACAATCAATTATTTAAAGAGGAGTGATTTATGAATCTTAAAGAACTAAAAGAACAAAAAATCGGCGAGCTTACATCACTTGCCAAGAAATACAATATAGAAGGCGCTGCGAGCATGAGGAAGCAGGATATTATCTTTGCGCTGCTTCAGTCGCAGTCAGAGCAGAATGGCCTCATATACAGTGAAGGCGTTCTCGAAACCCTGCCGGACGGGTTTGGTTTTTTGAGGGCGCCTGATTATAACTACCTTCCTGGACCAGACGATATATATATCTCTCCATCACAGATCAGAAGGTTTAATCTAAGGACAGGCGACATTGTATCAGGCCAGATTAGGCCGCCAAAGGAAGGAGAAAGATATTTTGCCCTTCTCAAAGTAGAAAAGGTAAATTATGAAGACCCTGATGTTGCCAAAGACAAAATACTTTTTGACAACCTTACACCTTTATATCCTCAGGAAAAAATAAGGCTTGAACTGCCCGGCAAAAAAACAGATCTCTCCATGAGGATAATGGATTTTTTCACGCCAATTGGCAAAGGGCAGAGAGGTCTTATTGTATCTCCGCCAAGGGCAGGCAAAACAGTCCTTCTCCAGAAGCTCGCCAATAGCATAACAACCAACCATCCGGAAGTTATCCTTATTGTGCTTCTCATTGATGAAAGGCCTGAAGAGGTTACTGATATGCAACGTTCTGTGAAGGGAGAGGTTATAAGTTCCACCTTTGATGAGCCTGCGCAGAGACACGTCCAGATTGCGGAAATGGTGATAGAAAAGGCCAAGAGGCTTGTTGAGCATCAACGGGATGTTGTTATTCTGCTGGATTCCATCACAAGGCTTGCCAGGGCGTATAATACTGTTGTGCCGCCGAGCGGCAAGGTGCTTTCCGGCGGTGTGGATTCAAATGCTCTGCATAAGCCAAAGAGATTCTTTGGCGCAGCAAGGAATATTGAGGAAGGGGGAAGCCTTACCATTGTTGCAACAGCATTGATTGAGACAGGGAGCAGAATGGACGAGGTTATATTTGAAGAGTTTAAAGGCACAGGCAACATGGAAATAGTCCTTGATAGAAAATTGTCGGAAAGGCGCATCTTTCCTGCTATTGATATTAACAGGTCAGGTACAAGGAAGGAAGACCTTCTCCTTACAAAAGAGGAGTTGAATCGCATATGGATATTAAGAAAGGTGCTTCAACCGCTCAACCCTGTGGAGAGTATGGAATTCCTATTGGATAAGATACAAAGCACGGATACAAACAAAGACTTTCTTAAATTAATGAGTAAGTAGCAGGGGCTATAATTGCTTTCAAGATGTTTGCCGGCAAAGGCTGTTGGAGGTATTTAAAAATGAAAGAAAAAATTGTTAGGATAGATAAAGGTAAAGAAGGGGTGGTCTTGCCGGAGGATTATCTCAGATATCTTGAACTGATACCCGGCGCGGATGTAGAGCTTGCCCTTGACAAGAAAAAAAATTGGATAATCATCAGGCCCCTGCATGGGGAGGATTTTGTGGAGCACTTTAAAACAACAATGGGGGCAATGGCATAATCTATCATAAGTATAATTGCAAAGTTAAGATTGTAAACTCATCTTCTTCTGTTTTAAAATTTTCAATTCAATCTTAAAAATTGGTGCCGAAGGGGGGACTCGAACCCCCACGGGTTTCCCCACCACCCCCTCAAGATGGCGTGTCTGCCATTCCACCACTTCGGCATGCTATGTTTCAACATAGCGTATTAGAAAACTAACATAAAGAAGCGAAGCAAATCAAGAACCACTATTATTTAGGCGCTGCGCCTGACGTATCCTGCGGTGTGTTAGAGGCTGGCTGCTGTTTTTCTGGAGTTGGCTGAGCCTCATGTTTTACTGCGGGGATATCCTTCATAATAGAGCTTGTTGTTCTGGCGCCGGCCATGTAAGTAAGATAAAGGGATGTTATCATAAAGATAATTGCGCATCCCGCTGTAATCTTGCTTAGAAATGTAGCCGGCCCGGCGCTTCCGAAAAGGGTCTGACTTGATGAGCCGCCAAAGGCTGCCCCGACACTTGCCCCTTTTCCTGCCTGCAGTAAAACAACTATTATCAGAAATATACTGACAAGGATATGAAGGATTATTGCTGTTGTGTACATTTATTTACTACCTCCTATAAATAAAGGCTATAGGCGCGAGGCTATGGGCTGCTCCTCTCATCTATTGCCTGTTTTTTTCAAATCTTACAATCCTTGAAAATGCCTCTGGCTTGAGGCTTGCCCCGCCTACCAATGCGCCGTCTATATTCGGCTGGGCCATTAAGCTGTCAATATTATCAGGCTTAACACTTCCGCCGTATATAATCCTTGTTTCTTTAACTGCCTCAAGATTGAACATCTCATATAAAAACTCTCTTATTGAATTGTGAACCTCTTCCGCCTGCTCCGAAGTGGCTGTCTTACCTGTGCCTATTGCCCATACTGGTTCATATGCTATCGTAACATCTTTCATCAGACCCCGGCTTATATTTTTCAAGCCTTCTTCCACCTGTTTTCTTACTATTGAAAGCGTCTTGTTATTTTCTCTTTGCTCCAGAGTTTCTCCGACACAGAGTATCGGCTGCAAGCCTTCTTTTAATGAGGCGAGAACCTTTTTATTTACGGACTCGTCCGTCTCGTTAAAATACTGTCTTCTTTCAGAATGGCCTATTATAACATACTTGCAGCCAACATCCTTCAACATCTCCGGCGATACCTCGCCTGTGTAAGCCCCATTCTTTTCCCAGAATACATCCTGGCCGCAGAGCCTTATTGAGGTTTCTGCCAGGAGATAATTTATATGGCGCAGCGCTGTAAACGGCGGGGCGATTGCCACCTCTACGTTGTTTACGCCTTTAATCGCCTCTCTTATTGCAAAGACCAGAGACTCAGCCTGGCTGATGGTCATGTGCATCTTCCAGTTTCCTGCTATGAGAGGTAGTGGCATAATTTTTTAAACTGCTTTTGCAACCCTGTTATTTTTTTTATAATGTCTTAATGCTGCAATCCCTGGCAGGTCCTTGCCTTCCAAAAGCTCCAGAAATGCCCCACCGCCGGTTGAGAGATACGACATCTTTGCGTATTCGCCTGCCCTGTGAATGGCAACATCTGTATCACCGCCGCCCACAATAGTAAGGGCATATGTGTTTGCAACATTTGTCACCATCTGGAAAGTGCCGCGGCTGAAGGCATCCATCTCAAATACGCCCATTGGGCCGTTCCATATAATTGTCTTTGCGTTCTGTATTGCCTCGCCAAAAAGGGTTGTGGTTGCAGGGCCTATATCCAGGGCCATCCAATCTTTTGGTATCTCCTGGTATGTTACAACCTTTGTTTCTGCTGAGGGATCAAATTTGTCCGCAACAACAAAATCAACCGGCAGATATAATTTAATATTTTTCTGCCGCGACTTTTCTATAACAGCCTTTGCGCTTTCCAATGCAGAGTCTTCCGCAAAGGATTTGCCCACCTCATAACCCAGCGCCTTGAAAAATGTCAACGCCATGCCTCCGCCTACAATGAGCTTATCCACCTTTTCGCACAGGCTTGATAAAACCCCGATCTTGTCAGACACCTTTTTCCCGCCCACAATGGCAATTAAAGGTCTTATGGGATTTTCCATTGCCTTCTTGAAATAAGTAAGCTCTTTTTTCATCAGGAAGCCTGCGCCGCATACCTTAACATATTTTGTAACCGCCACATTTGAGGCATGGGCGCGGTGCATTGTTGCAAATGCGTCGTTTATATAGACATCGGCAATGTTTGCCAGTTTTTTGCCGAACCCGTCGTCGTTCTTTTCTTCCTCAGGATGAAACCTCAGGTTTTCCAACAGAAGGACATCGCCCCCCTTCATGTTTGCAACCATTTTCTCCACATCGCTTCCCACGCAGTCAGGCGCCATGATAACCTCTTTTTCCAAAAGCCTGCCCAGCCTCTTTGCAGCAGGGGCAAGGCTCATTTCCGGAACCCTTTTCCCTTTCGGCCTTCCAAGGTGCGATGCCAGAATAACCTTTGCACCTTCATCAAGCGCATAATTTATAGTCGGAAGCACCGCCCTTATCCTGGTGTCCTCCGCGATGTTTCCCTTATCATCCAAAGGCACATTAAAATCAACCCGGATGAGAACCCGTTTTTCTTTTATATCAAGGTCGTCTATGAATATTAAATCAAAATCCACGGTCTGCCTCCGTTTATATGCCCTTTTCCGCCATCATTTTAACAAGGTCTTTCATCCTGCACGAGAACCCCCACTCATTGTCATACCATGAAAATACCTTTACCATCCTCTTTCCGATGACCTTTGTGGATTTTGCGTCAAAGATAGAAGAATGAGTGTTGCCCTTAAAGTCAACAGATACAAGCTCTTCATCAGAGTATTGCAGTATGCCTTTCAGCCTGCCGTCTGCTGCCTTCTTCATTGCGTTATTTACATCAACCTCTGTAACATCTTTTTGAAGCTCTGCGACCAGATCAACAAGAGATACCGTAGGCACAGGCACCCTTACTGCTATGCCGTCCAATTTGCCTTTGAGCTCAGGGATGACAAGGGATACCGCCTTTGCCGCGCCTGTTGTTGTGGGTATCATTGACAGGCCGGCAGCCCTTGCTCTTCTCAAATCTTTATGAGGCAGGTCTAAAATCTTCTGGTCGTTTGTATAGGCATGAATAGTTGTCATAAGACCCCTTACAATTCCGAACTCCTCCATCAATACCTTTGCAACAGGCGCAAGACAGTTGGTTGTGCAGGATGCGTTTGAAATAACATGATGCCTTTTAGGATCGTACTTTTCGTGGTTTACGCCCATACAGATAGTTATATCCTCATTTTTTGCAGGCGCTGAGATGATGACCTTTTTAGCGCCGGCAGTTATATGACCTGCCGCCTTTTCCTTGTCAGTGAAAAGGCCTGTACACTCAAGCACAACATCTATCTTTAAATCCTTCCATGGAAGCTGGGCTGGATCTTTTATGGCCGTAATCTTTATCTCTTTCCCGTTTACCAGAATAGAATTGTCTTTAGCCTTTACATCAGCGTCTAATATGCCGAACACAGAATCGTATTTAAGAAGATGGGCAAGGGTTTTGGCGTCAGTAACATCGTTTATTGCCGCAAAGTCCAAATCTTTTTCCTTTAACGATGCCCTGAGAATATTTCTGCCGATCCTTCCAAAACCGTTGATTGCAATCCGCACAGCCATTGTTACACCCCCTTCAATTTCTTTAAAAACATTTTTGTATCTTTCAGCGACAACTGCCCAGGCGCCGAGGATTTTGTAACTGATGAGTATGTTAACAAAGAACCGAGTATGGGAAACAATATCCTTGTTGCGGTTCCCAGCCTCCCCATGGCAATGGCAATTATATTGTCATGCTGCGCCATAAGGGACGCAAGCCTGATAAAATCCTTTTTATCCCTTGCAAGGGTTGCTATCTTTACTATATCTCCGCCTGCATCCCGGCAGTTCTTTACTATAGCATTCAGCTTTTTCTGATCAGGCGTATTTTTAAAATTATGATAAGAGATTATTGTCTTCTTGTTAAGCCTGCGGGTCTTATTTACCACATCTTTCAGAATATTTTTTGAGCTAAGTTCTATGTCAACCGCATCCACAAGCGGTATTATACTCTCAAATAATTTCAGCCGCTCGATATCGCCTATTGCTGTTTTACCGCCTTCTTTCCTGCTCCTTATCGTGGCTATAAGCGGTAGTTTGGTTTTTTTAACATTTTTTATAATCCTGTTGATATATGTCTGTCCCTGGTTTTTAAAACAGTCCAGCCTCAACTCCAGAAGGTCTGCCCCATCCATTTTTGCGGCAGATATTGCTTTCTTGTCCTCGCCGTCTACTATGACTGCGGCTATTTTAGGTATGCCTCCAAGCCTTACATTGCCGATATTCATTTAACAATCCTATGCGGCGGTTCCAAAAGCCTTTTATCAATACTCTAAAGAGAGATAAAAAGTCAAGTTTTAAAAATAGTATTAGTTGATCAATATCCCCGCGTAACCCACCACATGCTCATAATCTCCGCTTGTATCGCCTGATGTAGCATAGTCAATAAGTTCAGCCCTTTTTGCGCCCAATTCCTTTGCCGCTACAAGGGCTATTGCGGCGGGTATAATCCCGCACATGCTTATATCTTCACTGGATACTGTTTCCATAAGTCCTCTTGGGTTTAATGCAAGGATTTTATCTATTGCCTTCCTGTCCTTTTTCTTTGTCACAGCATCTCTTTCGTAGTGATTCATATCCGAACTTACAACAATCAAAACCTTATCTTTATATTTGCGGATTGCATTTGCAACAGCCTTTCCCAGTTCTTCACATTCCTTATAACTCAGATACATTATCGTTACAGGGACAATTGACGTCTTTGGATTGAAATGCTGAATAAACGGCAGCTGCACTTCTAACGAGTGTTCTCTTGCATGGGCGGTTGTGTCGTCTGAAAATATATGAGACTCTTCTATCAAAAGATGCGCTATTTCCTGATTTATAGCGACCTTGCCAAAGGGCATTTCCCATTCGCCGCTTGACATCAACGCCGCTCTTTCCCCGAGTCCTGTATGGTTTGGGCCGAGGAGCAGGATATTGTCAGGTATTTTCACTCTGGAATATACAGAGCCTGCCACCTTCCCGGAGTATATATATCCTGCGTGAGGCGCAATGATTGCAATAGCATCTTCCTTGAGAGATTTTTCTTTCACCAGAGATTCTACGGTCTTTTTAAGCGCTACGCGCTCGCCGGGATAAAACTGATATGCTACTGCAGGCCTTCTAATCATGGGCAAAATTTTAGCAGAAATATACCAGGATGTCCACATTACCTTTGCAAGAGGCAATGTTTTATGTTAATTTTATAGCGCTTTATTATATGGAGGTTTTTGAGATGTCAGGCCATTCAAGATGGGCGAATATAAAACACAAAAAGGCTAAGAGCGACGTAAAAAAAGGGAAGACTTTTACAAAACTCGTCAAAGAGATAATTGTGGCGGCAAAGATGGGCGGAGGCGACCCTGACGGCAATCCACGTCTAAGAACAGCAATAGATAAGGCAAAGGCCGCCAATGTGCCGTCGGATAACATAGAACGTGCGGTTAAAAAAGGGGCCGGCGAATTAGAGGGCGTAAACTATGAAGAGTTTTTCTATGAAGGCTACGGTCCTGCCGGAGTGGCTCTGCTTGTTTCCGTTGCGACAGACAATAGAAACAGAACAGCAGGCGATGTAAGGCACATATTTACAAAATGCCACGGCAGATTAGGCGAGAGCGGTTCGGTGGCATGGATGTTTGAGAAAAAGGGGATGTTTGTCTTTGATATGGGTTCTGTAAGCGAAGATAAACTCATGGAGATTGCATTGGAAGCAGGCGCCGATGATGTGATCACAAATGATGAAGACAAGGTATTTGAGGTTTACACGGCAGCAACGGGTTTTCATAAGGTTAAGGAGATATTTGACGCAAAGGGCATTAAATATACCCTGTCTGAAATCAGCATGATACCAAAAAATATAGTCAGGATAGAGGGTAAAGAGGCTCTTCAGGTTTTGAGGCTCATGGAAGAACTTGAGGACCACGATGATGTCCAGGCTGTTTATGCAAATTTTGACATACCGCAGGAAGAGATGGAGAAAGCAGGGGAGGTTTTTTGAGGGTGCTCGGCATTGACCCAGGTTCACATATTACAGGGTATGGCATGGTAGATAGCGAGAAGGGCAGGTTATTTCATGTCTGTGACGGCAGTATTGTGACCGCCCCCAAAAACCCTCTTACTTTAAGGCTCAATTCAATCTTTGATAGTATTCAAAAAGTTATTGATGAATTCAAACCAGGAGCTGTTGTTGTTGAGGAGATATTTTATGCAAAGAATGCCAGGAGCGCTATTATGTTAGGCCACGCAAGGGGCGTGGCAATGCTGTGCGCTGCCCGGCATGGACTGCCTGTGTTTGAATACAGCCCGATGAAGATTAAGCAAGCGGTTGTCGGCTACGGTAATGCCACAAAGGAGCAGGTGCAAAAGATGGTGAAGGCGCTTCTGAATATGGACTCTATACCAAAACCTGATGCCGCTGACGCATTGGCAGCAGCGATATGCCATATACACCACAGTCGACATTCTACGAATGTCGCATTGCAAATTGAAGATTGTAAATTGAAAATTTTAAAATTAAGAAAATAGATTTACAATTTAAAATTTGCAATTTACATTTTACAATGGAGCGACAGTGATAGCCCACATTAAAGGTAAAATAATCCACAAATCGCCGGAGTCCGTCATAGTGGATGTTGGGGGGGTTGGCTATGAGGTTTATATACCTCTTTCCACTTATTATAAACTCCCTGATTTAGAGGAATATGTAAGCCTCAACACATATACTCATGTAAGGGAGGATGCGCTTCAACTGTACGGTTTTTTAACTCCGATGGAGAAAGGCATATTTCAGATGCTCATAGCCGTTTCAGGTATCGGGCCGAAGCTTGCTAGGAATATACTTTCCGGCATACCGGCGGATGACCTTATTTCAGCCGTGTCATCTGCGGATATAGCAAGACTTAAAGCCATTCCAGGGATCGGCGGGAAGACAGCAGAAAGGTTGGTTGTTGAACTTAAGGATAAGATAGCAGTCATAGATAGAAGTCAGGGCGGGTGCCCTCTGGGCGCGGGCAGAAAAGAGGAATTTGGAAGCAGATACGACAGCATATCAAAAGATGTTTATTCAGCCCTTGTAAATCTCGGCTACAAAGGCCCTATGGCGGATAAGGCAATAGAAAAGGCCAAAAAGACTAATACAAGCGCTGCAACATTTGAATCCCTGCTAAAGGAATCGCTAAAGGCGTTGGCTCATGGATAAGAGAGACATTACACCGATCGTATTAGAAGACGAAAAGGTCTTTGATGCAACACTCAGGCCTAAGTCCTTAAAGGACTATATTGGTCAGAATGCAATAAAGGGGAATCTCAAGGTCTTTATTGATGCTGCCAAGGGAAGGGGCGAGGCGCTTGACCATGTGCTTTTTTGCGGTCCCCCTGGACTCGGTAAGACAACCCTTGCATATATCATAGCCAATGAGCTTAATGTAAACATAAAGACCACATCAGGCCCTGTCATAGAAAGGGCAGGCGACCTTGCCGCAATACTTACAAACCTTGAAGAACACGATGTCCTCTTTATTGACGAAATTCATAGGCTCTCCAGTGTTATAGAGGAGATACTATATCCTGCCATGGAGGATTATCACATAGACATAATCATAGGCCAGGGGCCGTCTGCGAGGAGCGTCAAACTGGACATACCAAAGTTCACGCTCATCGGCGCTACAACACGGGCAGGGCTTCTCACATCGCCGCTTCGGGACAGATTCGGGATTATCTCAAGGCTGGATTTCTATTCACCGGATGAGCTTAAAATAATTATCAAAAGGTCGGCAGGGATCTTAAATATGGAAACGGATGACGGCGGCGCAGAGGAGATTGCGCGACGTTCAAGGGGCACACCGAGGATTGCAAACAGGCTGCTTAAGAGGGTCAGGGATTTTGCGCAGATAAAGGCAGACGGCATAATAACCAGGGTGGTGGCAGATGAGGCGCTCAAATGTCTTGAGATAGATAACAGGGGTTTTGACAAGATGGATAGACAGATACTCCTTGCCATAATAGACAAATTCGGCGGAGGCCCTGTGGGCATAGAATCCCTTTCAGCAAGTTTACATGAGGAAAAGGACGCGCTTGAGGATGTGTATGAGCCTTTTCTCATACAGGAAGGTTTTATACAGAGAACGTCAAGGGGTAGAGTTGCGACAAAATTGGCGTATGAACATATTGGAAGGGTGTATAAAGAAGGACAGAATAGTCAGCAGGAAAAGTTGTTTTAGGTATAGTAAGCGCTAAAAATAAATAGACATCGTAGCTCAAGGCTTTAGCCTTGAAAGTCTTGAGAAACCTCAAACCTGAAGGTTTGAGCTACAGAAGAATGCCAACTTTAATTTATGAAACTACTCGTCCACATCTGCTGCGGCCCATGTGCCATATATCCGCTCAAGAAAATAGTTGATGGGAGGATGGATGTATGGGGATTTTTCTACAACCCGAATATCCACCCCTATACAGAATATCAAAAAAGACTTGCTGCTGTGAAATCCCTTGCTGAGAAGATGGATATAGAAATGATTTACAGAGATGAATATAACCTTGAGGAGTTTTTGAAGAATACATTAAAAGCAGAAATTGTAACTCAAGGCTTTAGCCTTGAGAATATCAAACCTGAAGGTTTGAGTTACAATAGGCCTGCCCGATGCGGCTATTGCTATTCCTCCCGGCTTGAGGCAACAGCAAAGGCTGCAAAGGAAAACGGTTTTGACTATTTTTCATCATCCCTTCTTTACAGCAAATATCAGAACCACGATGAGATAAAAAATATCGGCAATGAATTGGCAGAAAAATACGGTATCCCATTTTACTATGATGATTTTAGAATCGGCTGGAAACAAGGCATTAAAGAATCGAAAGAGATGGGGCTTTACCGGCAAAAGTATTGCGGATGCATATTCAGCGAAAAGGAGAGGTATTTAGCAGTTAAATAAACATTCGGGCTTTGTAGATATTGTAAGGATCCCCAAGTTGATATTTTTACTGTTATTTTTACTTGACAAACATCGTTAATATAAATACAGTCTACTCATAAAGATAGGTATTTTCAACTGTTGGTTTTTTTATTAAAGATTTAAGGAGGAAAACATGATGGGAAAATGATGAACATGGGATTAAGATAGTTAGGGCAATTAAATAAAAAAATAAAAAAAGGGTAGGAGGTTACTATGCAGAGAAAAGTAAACATTATATTTCTTGTTTTTTTATGGGCTGTTGTGATGGCTGCTACAGCACATTCAGCAGATTGGCGGTGGAACGGCTATTTTGGCGTAAACTATGAGGACGACACGCGGCAGAATCAGTCAGGGGGGTTTGATACCTATGTGCTCTCCCTTATCTCAAACATCAAGATAGATGAAAACCTCCGATTAGTGGGCCAAGTTGACTGGGAGCATGCGCCCTATATTGACTTTAGTTCAGACAGCACGGGCACAAAGAGCCTGGATCAACGGACATCAGGAGAAGTTACGCTGTCCAACGCCTACGGGCAGTATACGGTTGCTGAATACCTGAAAATAAGCGCAGGGAAGTTTTTCGTTCCTGTCGGCATCTACAACCAGATTTTTTATGCGGTGCCTACGTTTCCGACATTGAAGACTCCTCAAGAATCTGTCTATAAAAGAAGCGGCTCTACGGATAAGGACGCTACTTTCTTTCAGCGATATGCTCAAGGCGTATGGCTAAACGGAGATGCCGGTCTTCTTGCCTATGATGTTTATCTTACCAACGGAAGAACATTCCGGCAACATGTGGATGACAACACGAATAAGAGCGTCGGCGGAAGACTGAAACTGAATCTCCTCGTTCGCGACGTGGGCATCACACCCCTTGTCTCTTACTACCAGGACAAATACAGCGTGCCGGCTACCACGCCCACTCAAACAAAGAAACAAACTTCGTTTATACCGGGAATAGAAGTAACCGCAGGCGACCTGGTAGTGCGGGGTGAATATGCTTCGAGCACCATAAAAAATGTCAATGCCTCGGGGGAAACAGACTTCTCCGCATACTATGCAGAGGCATATTATACGATAGCGGAGAAATTCACACCCTATCTACGTTATGAGCTGTATGAGCCTAATAAAGATGTTGCAGACGACAAAGAGACGGAAACAACGGTTGGTGTTTCCTATCACATTATACCGTGGGTAGCGCAGGTTAAAGCCCATGTGAAGTTTCACGATTATGAAAAGGAAATATCCCCAACGGCAACATCCTCAGGCAAACAAGCGTATAATGTCTACGGCATAGGTCTGGCCCTTGGATTTTGATATGCATCATCCGTACAGCACAATCTGTTTTTTTATTGCCATTTTTTTTGCAATGTTTATGCGCATGGATTTTGCGTGCGCGGAAATGGAAGGCCAGAATGTGGTTGTGATTGTCAATTATAACCTTCTCCATGAGAACTCGTTGCTGCCTTTGGAGATGACGCAGAAGGAGTTAAAAGATATCTACCTGGGTGTCAAGGACAGCGAGAAGGGGGTAAAGCTCCTTCCTGCAGATCAGAAGGATAAAAAAATTTTTGGAGAGTTTCTTTCGCAATTCATTGGCATGTCAGCGACTTCGTATAAAAGCCACTGGGTCAAAAAATTATTTGCTTTAGGTGTCCCGGTCCCTAAGGTTATTGACGGGCATATAGAAGTGATAAAATATGTTTCAGAGAATGCGGGCGCCATCGGCTATGTATGGAAAAGCGATATTAAGGGAAATGAAAAGGGGATACGCGCGGTAAAGATATCGCCGTAAGACTGCGTAGATATAATGCAAAAAAGTCTTCACTCAATAAAATTCAGATTTTTTGCGGGTTTTTTTTCCTTCATTCTTATATTCCTCAGCATGCTTCCTATTATCTACACTACCAACAAGAGAAATAAAAATGATATGAGGGTCATTGTAAATCAAAGCGCCCAGCAGAGGCGGGTCTCTGAAATGGCTTTTCTGGTTAATCAATATGCAACTACAGGGCAGGAAGATTTTTTGAAACACTTTAATAAAGAAGAAGAGGAATTTGAAAAAACATTCAGGGGCATTGCAAACCCTCCGCAGGAATTGCTGGATTTGTGGAAATCCTATAAGAATATGTCTATAGCAATCATAGCGGAAGTCAAGAAAATATTTGCAGGGGAAGACGCATCCCTTGAGGAAATAGCCACATCGAAAAATAAATTGTCTGAGATTGGCGCTAAATTAGACGCCTCTATCAATTCCATGATTATTAATATAGAAAAAGAATCTCTCCATAGGGCAAAAACTATATTTATTGTTACAATAATCCTTCTAACCCTTGCTATATTTCTGGGTATATTCTTTATGTACTCCAGCTCCCGCGTGACTTTGCGGCCGTTCTTAAAAATTATTAGTGAATTGGATTCGGTCAGCAAGGGAGATCTTACTAATGAGATTGATGTTAAAATCCAATTTTGGGGATTCACCTTTAATGATGAGATAGCCCATCTGGTGGACAGCGTCAATACGATTATTCGTAACTTGCGCGTTTCTATCGGGGGTATCCATCGCACATCTCAAGATATGTCAGATGTCTCCCGCGGCCTCAAAGTAACCTCTGAGGGCCTCAAAGAATCTGCCCAGACACAGTTTGGCGCAATGAAAGAGGCCTCTTCATCCGTAGATAAAGCCAGCGCATCGATGGGGGCAGTTGCAGAAAATACAGAGGAACTGCTTAAGGCGGCGGAAAGTGCTTCAGCATCATCCATTGAAATGTCGGCTGCCGTTATTTCTGTTGCTGAACATGTTGAAAAGCTTGCAGTATCTATTCACAGGACATCTGCCTCAATCAGTCAGATAGGCGCTTCGCTTCAGCAGGTTGCTGCGCATGTTAACACCCTGTTCAGCACAACGGAAGAGGCAGCCTCTTACGCAACAGAGATAAATTATATAGTCAAGGACGTTGGCAATAGCTCACGGGAACAGGCGCATCTCGCTGAACAGGTGAAACGGGATGCTTCCACCTTTGGCGCAGAGGCAATGGATAGGACTATGTCGGGCATGGAAAAGATCAAAGAAGAGGTTGCTGTTACCTCGGCTGTTATCAAAAGGCTTGCGGAAAGATCTGACGAAATAGGAAAGATAATCGAGGTTATTGATGAAATTGCTGATACCACAAACCTTCTTTCCTTAAATGCCGCAATTCTTGCGGCCCAGGCAGGGGAGCACGGGCTGGGGTTTGCCGTGGTAAGCAATGAGGTAAAAGGTCTGGCAAAGAGCACTGCGTCAAGGACAAAATTGATAGCTGAACTCATTGGTCAGATGCAGGATGAGGTTGTTGCCGCAACAAGTTCCATAGAGCGCACTTCAGCGCGCGTTGCTGAAGGACTTAAATTTTCAAGGGAAGCCGGTGATGCGTTGAGCAAGATTACTAAGAGTTCTGAAGTTTCCCTTGACATGGCTAAAAAGATTGAGAAGGCCGCTGAAGAGCAGTCTCAGGGCGTAAGTCAGGTTGTTGAGGCAATTCAGAAGGTCAACAGTATGGTTGAGGGTATTAAGAAGGCAACGGATGAGCAAACAATGGCATCAAAAGAAATAATGCAAGCTACTGAGGATATAAAAGGGGTAACACAAGGGGTAAGGCATTCCACCAAGGAGCAATCAAAACAAGGCAAATATATATCTCAGGTTATATTCGATGTGTCTCAAAAGATGGGTTTAATTGCGAATGCCATGAAAGAACAAAAAACCATTGCAGAAAAGATTGTCTATACTATTGAGACAATAAAGAAAAAAACGAATGAAAATCTCTTGCTTACTGTAGAGCTCGATAAGACTGTTAAAAATCTTGATACGCAGGCAGTCTCG
Source organism: Deltaproteobacteria bacterium (assembly GCA_030690165.1). Classification (NCBI taxonomy): domain Bacteria; kingdom Pseudomonadati; phylum Myxococcota; class Myxococcia; species Deltaproteobacteria bacterium. The sequence goes on from JAUYHF010000007.1 coordinate 100,385, forward strand.
CTGAATGAACAAGTGGGTGGTTTTAAAGTGTAAGGTTCACTTCAATAGCCGCGGCTGTCAATCTAATCCCCCTCTTTTATCAATCGATTTAAATAAATATCAACTGAGCCAAAGGTCTTATTTATTGACTATTGAATAATTTGCAAATAAGAATTATCATAGCGTCGTATAGTTTAGAAACAAGGTCTTTACGGCCTGTTAATGAGGAGGGGATTATGAAAAGGATGCTTGTTCTATTGTTTTTCAGTTTGTTTATTGTGATTGGTTTATGGTGGGCAAAGCCCACCCTACTTTTTGCCGCCCAATCCACCATCACAGAATCCGAAGGCTATGCGTGCATGGGAGAAGATAAGTCAAGGAAGCAGGCTGAACAGACTGCAATGACAGATGCAAAGAGGAAGGCAGTGGAAAATGTGATGAGTTATATAAAGAGCGAGACAAAGGTCAAGGACTTTCAGCTTGAAAAGGATGTTATTGAGGCTTATGCAAATGCAAGCGTAAAGATAAATCAGGAGATTGAAAAGGGCTGGTATAAGGATGCCACAATGGGAGATTGCTATAAGATTAAGATTAAAGCGGAGGTTGTCCCTGATGAAAAGGCAATGAAAAAGGTTTCGCAGGCAGTGGACGACCCGTCTGCGCCGCTTGGCGTCAATGTCTGGACAGATAAAAAGGAATATAAACATGGTGAAAAGATAAAGATCTATGTCAAAGGCAATAAGCCATTTTATGTGAGGGTTGTTTATAAAGATGCTGATGGAAGTATTTTACAGCTTCTTCCCAATCCATACAGGCAGGATAATTATTTCAATGGGGGTGTGGTTTACGAAATTCCGTCAGGAAATGATAGATTTGAACTTGAGGTAAGCCCGCCATTCGGCGAGGAGAACATAATCGTTTATGCAAGCACATCGCCTCTGGGCGGTATAGAGCTTGAATCTTTGGGAGGGGTTTATCAGGTAAAAACAAATACAAAAGATATAGGCGACAGGACAAGGAGTGTTAAGATTATGGAAAAGGTGGGCAGCAAAGCCGGCGCTAATGAAGTTTCAGCTTCGGAATTTTTTGAAGAAAAGGCAGTTGTAAAGACAGGGAAATAGCAACTTTGCAGTTAAGTTTTTCATATTATCAAAGTATAGATTTTGTGATAATATAAGAGGCGGTTAAATGCAATAAAAAGGGGGATTGAGTATGGGAAAAGAGGATTTATTAAACCGTATTATTGTAAAACCTGAAGTGATGGTGGGAAAGCCGACAATAAGGGGATTGAGAATTACTGTGGAGCAGATATTAAAGGCGCTTGCAGGAGGAGTAACAGTTGAAGAACTATTAGAAGACTATCCTGAACTTGAAAGGGAAGATATTCAGGCAGCCCTTATGTATGCTTCTGAACTCGTAAACGAAGAACAGGTCTTTGCTGTCCGTTAAGAATAATCTCTTGCTATGGCAATCAAACTAAAATTTCTTGTAGATGTTGGCGTTGGCAAGAAAGTAGAGAAATATCTTGCAGAAACAGGCTATGATGTAAAGTGCGTGAGGAATATAAACCCAAGGGCTGGTGATTCTGATATATTGCATCTGGCAGTTAAGGAAAACCGTATGGTAATCACAATGGATAAAGACTTTGGGGAACTTGTTTACAATTCAGGAAAATTGCATTCGGGGGTATTGATTTTGAGGCTTGAAGATGCTAATGGCGACAAGAAGGTAGAAACCGTAAAGAAAATACTAAGCGAATATTCAGATAAGTTATACGGCAAGTTTTGTGTATTTCAGGGAGAAAGGTTAAGAATAAAAAACTAAAGCGTCTCTGAATTAAAGGAGGAGGGCGCGATGAAAACATTCAAAAAAATGACCCTGCCAAGAATTTTGTCTGTTATTTTTATTCTCTTTCTTCCCTCATGTATGGCAACGCCTGATATTCATGTTAAAAGCTCAGACATGTCAATTGCGATCAAGAAAGAGTCACCTGCGGTAATGCGTGTAGCGGTTTCTCTTGATGGTAAATATATATTGTCTGGAAGCATTGATTCTACATTCAGGCTGTGGGATATTTCAGCAGGAAAAGAGATAAGAAAATTCATTGTAAATCCAATAAACACTAATATGGGGCAGGGTGTTCAGGTAGCTTTTTCCTCTGATGGCAAACATGCGATTTCGGTTGGTGCAGACAATTTTAAGATTTGGGATATTTCAACTGGTGGTGAAGTAAGCTCTTTTGATATTGGCAGTTCATATGTGACGAGCATAAGTATATCTGCAGATGGGAGATATGCTCTGATACCATTCAATATCCTATTTTCATCAAGGCTCCACCTATATTTATTAGGTATTGGATCCGACAAGGTAATAAAGTTGGGAAAGTCTGTAAAAACGTGGGGTAGTGATTTTGTATCAGCTGCTATTTCTCCTGATGGAAAATATGCTTTATCAGGTCATGGTGATGGCAAAATAGAGCTATGGGACATTGCAAAAGAAAAGGTAATAAAAAAGATTAAGGGTAGAAGTTTTTTTCCGTCGGGAATTACTTCCGTGGCATTCTCTCCTGATGGGAAATATGCCCTTTCAGGAGGAACTGATAATACTGTTAAGTATTGGGATGTGACCAGCGGTGCAGAAATAAAGTCATTCAAAGGGCATACCAGTGTTACAGGTATTCTTTCCGTAACCTTTTCTCCTGATGGCAAACTTGGATTGTCAGGAGGTTGCGATGCTCTTATTAAATTGTGGGACCTTACTACTGGCGCTGAGTTAAAAACCTTTACAGGACACACAAGCGGAGGAGTGAATTGCGTTACTTCCGTCCAATTTACACCTGATGGAAGTCATATAGTTTCAGGCGGTGACGCCTCTGTGAGAATCTGGGATGTTGCTACAGGCGAGGAAATTGCCACTATGATCGGGTTCGAAGATGGTGAATGGATAGTTTTGACAACAGAAGGCTACTACAACTCCTCTGAGAAAGGTGCTCAATATCATACTGTTAAGATGGGGGGAAAAGACTACAGTGTTGACAGCTTCTACGACGTTTTCTACCGTCCTGACATGGTAGCAGCCAAGTTGAGAGGAGAAGACATAAAAGACTTAATCACAATCATCATGAAAGACGCAATCAAAACCCCGCCTCCTGTAGTTGAGATTAGCCCGATCGCATCATCTCCAACATCTTCAAAGGCAAAAGTCTGCTATAACATAAAAAGCACTGGCGGAGGAATAGGAGAGGTCCGGCTATTTCATAACGGAAAACTCATAGAATCAGATGGCTTTTACAAAGAAGCAGCCAAAGCAGTTACAGAAAAGACCCAGCTTGTGAAACTCAACAGCAAGACAATATATGAAGACATGAGAAGCGTAAAGATAAAAGGCATAGGAGAGATAAGCCCTGTAACAACCAAGACAAAGGGAGAGGTCTTTAACGACTGTAAAGAGATAGAGGCAATATCAGGAGAAAACGAGATAAGCATAACAGCATTTAACAAAGGCAATACAGTCCAGGGCTATATGCAGACAGCCAAATTCACCTCAACAATAAAACAGGAAGAACCCCATCTTTACATCCTCTCCATAGGTATAGACCAATACAAAGACAACTCAATAAACCTCAAATACGCGGTAAAAGACTCAAAAGACATAGAAGAAAGACTTCTTAAACAGGCAAAGAGCATCTACAAACCCCGGAACATCCACTACGAACTCTTTACAGACGATAATGCCACAAAGGCAAATATAATAAGCAAAATCAATGAACTTTCACAAAAAATCAAACCAACAGACAGTTTCATACTTTTTGTTGCAGGTCATGGGATACTCCTTCAGAACCAATACTACATGCTTACCCACGACTTTGACGGGAAGGTAAATGATAATAACCTCATAAGCTCAAATGAAATCGTAGAGTTCTCAAAGAAAATCAAATCCCTAAGCCAATTATTTATCTTTGACACCTGCCACGCAGGAGGAGTTGACTACATAGTAAGCGGTCTTTACGATGCAAGGATGTCGGTATTGGCTAAGAAGATGGGCTTACACATCTATGCCTCAGCAAGCGACAAGCAGTCAGCGCTGGATGGTTATCAGGGGAACGGACTTTTCACATACATACTCCTTGACGGACTGAATAACAAAATAGAAGCAGACAAAAATCAGGATAAACAAATCAGTCTCACAGAACTCGGAGGATACACAAAACAGACAACAACAGAGATATCAAAAAAAATAGGACATCAACAGACGCCATTGATAATAAACTTTGGCAAGGATAATGCAGTTTATGAGTTGAGGTAAGAAGATTATTCTTATTGCTCCGAAAATAGCCCATCCCCACCCTAACCCTCCCCTTGAATGGGAGGGAACAAAAAAGTCTCCTCTCCATCAGGGAGAGGATTAAAGCTTGCCCCCGAAGTATTTATCGGGGGGTGAGGGTGGGGTTAATTTTCATCCCCCTTTGTGAGCCAAAGGCTCGTTAGGGTTTCACCTGATAAAGAGGTATAACAAATGCCGAGAAATATCGCAGTAGAAATCCTTAAAAATAAACCTGTATCAGAGCAGGATGTTGAGATTGTTGAGAGGAAGGGTGTGGGACATCCTGATTATATCTGCGATGCCATAATGGACAGTATCTCCGTTGCCCTGAGCCAGGAGTATCTTAAAAGATTTGGGGATATTCTCCACCATAATATTGACAAAGGGCTTCTTGCAGCGGGACAGGTGGAAAGGAGATTCTGCGGCGGCAGGGTTTTAAAGCCCATGGAGCTTATAATCGGCGACAGGGCTACCTTTAAGGCCGGCGGCAAGGATATAGATGTGGAAGGCATTGCAGTTAAGACCGCAAAGAGATGGTTTGAAAATAATCTGAGGTTTGTTGATTCGGAAAAAGATGTCAGATACAGGAGCGTGCTTGCGCCGTCATCAGAGGAGCTTGCAGATATCTTCAAAAGAAAGGGAAAAATCAGGGGCGCAAACGATACCTCCGCAGTTGTGGGGTATGCGCCATTTACCTCCACGGAGAGCTCTGTTTACGAAACCGAAAGGTTTTTAAATTCAGAGGAGATTAAGAACATTCATCCTGAAACAGGCGAGGATGTGAAGGTAATGGGGCTGAGAAAAGGGGATATATTGGAGATGACTGTTGCTGTGCCGCTTATCTCAAGATATGTTGAAAACGAAAAGGATTATTTTATAAAAAAGGATAAGATAAAAACGCTGATAAATAGGTTTGTCCATGATAAATTTAAGTTTGATAAAATAACCGTCCATCTTAATACCCTTGACAAGAAGGGAAAAGGACTCGGCGGCATATATCTTTCTTTACTTGGAACATCTGCAGAAGATGCAGACTCAGGACAGGTTGGAAGGGGAAACAGGGTGAACGGCATAATATCACTTAATAGGCCAATGGGCACAGAGGCAGCTGCCGGCAAAAATCCTGTAAGTCATGTGGGCAAGATTTACAATATCCTTGCGCATAAATTGGCAAAGGATATATATGATAATGTTGAGGGGGTAAAAGAGGTCTATGTGTGGCTTTTAAGCGAGATTGGGACAAGGATTGATAAGCCGCACCTTGCTTCTGCGCATATTGTATTGCAAAGGGGCGCTGATAAAAGGAAGGTTTGCAAAAAGGCGGAAGGAATGATAGAAAAAGGGTTAGCCGATATAGGTAGATTGTGTATGGAGCTTGCCCGCGGCAGGTATCCGGTCTGCTGATTTTGCAGATTAGGCTCAATAGGTTTTAGATTTGCTATTTCCGATTGATACTTTTTTAGTTATTCCCAAATCATTTTTTAATGGAGGTAATCATGGCAAAGAGAGGACATGTATGGCGCAGATATTATATCCATGAGATTCAAAAGGAGTATGCAATAATGGTGGTCATACTCCTGCTGGTATATACCTTCATCCTGAGTCTGTTTCTTTTTGGACCGCCTGCGATTAAACTATTTGCTGATGTTCCGTTACCGGAGAAGGCGGAGGCTTCCACACAAGTCCTGGTATTTGCAGATAGGCTCTGGCCGGCGGTAATCGTAAGCTTCTTCCTGAGCACTGCTATCAGTATCTATGCTACCCATCGTGTTGCAGGACCTATATACAGGTTTGAACAAACGGTAAAAAGGCTGATTTTGGGGGATATTTCGGTAAGGATTAAACTAAGGGAAAATGACCGGTTAGTCTGCCTTTCAAATCTTATCAATCAGATGGCGGATAATATGAGCGCAGCTATAAGCGACGTCAAAAAAGAGACAGTTGAAATGAAAGAAATACTTGATAAAATTTTGCCGGAACTGGGATCTCAAGGCCATAAAGATATGTTGAAATCTATGGAAGGCATTGCAGAACATCGGGACAGGATAGAAAAGATGTTGGCAAAATTCAATGTAACCCAGGTTAAAAAAGCAGATTAAACATTCTGTAATGATAGAGGAAAGGCCATCATGCTTTTAGTTGATAGACCATTCCAAAAAAACTCATCCGGAAAAGGCATCACTGCCTTAAACAACCGCAAACAACCCCCGATGTTTTATTGCAAACCAGGGTTTACATTTATAGAGTTATTGTTTGTTATGATAGTGATGGCAATTTTATCTATTATTGCAATTCCGTTATATTTTAGTATAATCAAAACTGCCAAGACTGTGGAGGCGCAGCAGGCATTAACAGAAATCCAGAGATTGGAAGAATTATATCTGTTTGATAATAACAACTATTCAAACAATCTTTCAGGAATAGGATTCAAGGATCAGCTTAAATATTATTCTGTAACTATAGCGCTTAAGCCCAATGGTTTTACTGCCACAGCAACAGGAAATCTTGATAGCGATGCTGATATGGATACATGGACAATAGATGAAACCAAAAGGCTTGTTCATGGAATTCAGGATTGATTCGGAGGATAATAATGACGAGAAAATTGGCGAGAGATGAAATGTTTGAAAAAATGCTTATAGAAAAGAAGCGCAAGATGTGGAATGAATTGAGGGATGAGATTTTTAATAAGCTGGGCAAGGAATACCATAAGCAGTTTGATAGTCCGCAGGATTTGGAGGAGCAGTCTCTTATTGATTTGGTAGAGGATACAGGCCTTGCCGTTGCTGACATGCGGCGTGAAGAGCTTACAAAAATGGACGAGGCAATCGCAAGACTTGAGGCCGGAACTTACGGGATATGCGAGGGCTGTGGGGCAGAGATAGATGAGGGAAGATTAAAGGTTGTTCCTTTAACGTCTTATTGTGTCACCTGTCAGGCAAAGAAGGAAGGGAAAAAGCCAACACTGTAGACTGCTTACTGAATGTTCCAGACATCCTGCACCAAACTCCATGAAATAGGCCAACTCCGGTAAAAGATAGGGTTTGTATGAAGTTAAAAACCGGAAGCCGTGAAACAAAAGCCAGCATGAAAACAGGGCGTCAAATATCTTCCGGCGGTGTGGTCTTTCGCAGGGTAAACAGTAGGACTGAAGTTGCGCTCATTGCCGTAAAAGAAGGTAAAGTGTGGTGTCTGCCAAAGGGATTGGTGGAAGAGGGCGAAAACATTGCCGGAACTGCCCACCGTGAGGTGAATGAAGAGACCGGATTGGACGGTAAGATTATAAAGCTCATTGACCACATCCAATATTTTTATGCGCACAAAGAGGCGGAAGAGACAAAACGGTTTTTCAAGATAGTCTATTTTTTCCTGATGGAATATACCCAAGGGGATGTGAAAAATCATGACAGCGAAGTCAATGACTGCCGATGGTTTCCCATTGATGATGCAATAAAGATGGTTGAATATAAGGGCGAGAAAGAGATTTTGAAAAAGGCAAGGAGAATGATTGCAGTATAACTCTTGAATTCAGTGACGTCAGTCTACTGGAGCGGCTTGTTAGACACTATCTATTCTCTTTTTAATCAAATCAGGGCTTCTTTTGCCATGAATTACAGCCAGAACAATTATTCTTTCTTTTTCAACGAGGTAGATTATTTTGTAAGGAAATCTTTTGATGAGGTGTTTCCTTGTCCCTTTATATTCAGGCGCATGGATTTCCGGTTTTCTTTCTATGAATCTTAAACCTACATCAACCCGTAAAAGAAAGTCATATCCCAACCCAAGCCTGTTATCCTCATACCATGAAAATGCTTCCTTCAGGTCGTTTTCGGCTTCAGGTCTGATTATGACTTTGTATTTCATTGTTTAGCTGCTATCCTTTTGTAAACATCTTCCCACGGAGAGCCTAAATCGGGGTTTCTATGATATGCCTCCAATCGTTCATCAATTATCTTTTTTTCCTCTGCTGTTAATTCGATAGCCTCCGGTTCAGCGGCTATTGTATCCCAGATGTCCTCTACGAGCTGAATTCTTTCAGGTATTGACAATGCAAGGGTGTCTGTTGCTGTTATCTGTTTCATGGTTTATGCCTCCTGTTTTATCTTAAATTTGCACCGAACTATCCGATTATGTCGTAATGACAAGAAAGTAGACCTGATACCTTCTATGTATGACCCTCTATGTATTCCTGTTTTTTTCCTAATGTTCTTTGAACTTATTGATTACGAAATCATGGTTTTTTTGTAGTTCTGTTGGCGTCCATTGGTTGTATGTAGTCAGTATGCGAACTGAGTTAGGAAATGTTTCAATATTCGACTTGAAATACTTTTCTTTCTTTTCTTTAAAATCATAACGGCCTTGGGAAGTATTCTTTTTTCTGCTCATGAGTACTAGATTCCCAAGTAGATGTGTCATTGAGTCCCTTTCTATATCAGTGAAATCTTTACACCATTGGCTGTTGGTTATCGGAGTTTGTGGCAATATGTGCTCAATGCTTATTTGCTCTGAGCCTGACTTCTTCTCAGAATGGCTTTGGAATAAATAATCAAGCTTAAGTAGAATGTACTTAGCCCATTTTCTTCCATATACCTTGCCTTCTAAATTCCTGAAATACGATTTGGTGTCGAAGTTAAAAACATTAGAAGCAATAACCTCATCCGATGTTGCGGAGGATTCAATTTTCTTGAGTATCGTATTCATATTTTCGATTCTGGAGGTAGGCGTTTCTTGTGCGATCCAATCACCAGAAAATTTGTTATCAAGCTTTTTCAGAAATTCCAAAATACCTTTTGTTTTGAATTTGTCATAATAGGCCAAGAGTGGCGGGATCCAATCCGATGCCTCGAATCCAGACTGCATAACTACAAGTAGATTATCAAAAGCCCAACTGTTGCATATATCATAATTGTTTTTCGAGAAAAGAGTAGAGTGATGTTCTTTGAATCGCTTGATATATTCAAGGGTCTCCTTTCCTTTTTGCAGGAGCGGCTTCTTATCCTTTCCTTGCGGTTCGTAAATTTTATCCTCAAACTCCTTTAATAGGTTTAGTCTTGCCTTATCTTTTACGAGAAGAGTTCTGATAAAAGACAAAAATCTATCAAAGTCGTCACCGAACTCGTTTTCAGTCTCAACCCAGAATTCACCGAATTTTTCCTGCTCACGAGCATCTTTTATTTGACCTAGATTAATTGCTTTAAGTATATCGCTATTCCGCAGTGGAATCCCACGCGCATTAAGAACAGTAAAAAGCCTGAATGCATCTTCAAGATCTTCAGTAGAAACATATATCATAAGAACATAGTTCAAGAGGAACTGGAAAAACTTGTCGACACCGATTTTGTTGTCATTGTTGAAATATTTATGGATCTGAAGGATCGCACTCGCCATGTTCGATACGGAAACATCCCCTCCATTTTTCGCGTATTTTTCCAAGTCATCATGTTTTAATGTGCCTTTTAAAGCCATAACGTACTTCTCCATAAACTCCTGCACTTGTGGGCGAGCGGATATGATTCTCAAGCGTTCTGGAGTATTGGTATATGGATTCTTTTCCTGATAAACAAATTTGTGACAAGTGGTCCGTAGAATATCATCCTTAGCAAGGTCTCTTATTACAGCCATTAGAATAAGCAAGGATGTAAGACGTTGTTGGCCATCAAGCAAATCATTCTCGGGGAAATAAATGCCCTTATCTGGAACCGCTGGTCTATTCTGAAAAACTATAGATCCGACAAAGTATTGGCTGGTTGGATTGTTTTCTGCTGCATAGGCAATATCATCCAGCAGATCACTGATCTCCTCATTTCCCCAAACGTAAGGTCGCTGATATACCGGAATCGTAAACCACATATCGAAAACCTTTTTAACAAGGATCTTCTCACTCTTAATTTCACTCATCTTGGTCTCCTTAACAGGTATAGTTTAAGCGGGTAATGGGGTCTTGAAATGCCAAAGTCTTGCAATATCATTTTTCATACTTTTCCTCCTATCAACAAAATAAAAACGGTGACAGCTATCATTTATTGCCTTTCTGAAATTGCCCACAAGACTATTTTGCACTTTATGAATTGTTATCGGCATTTTTATATCCACACGCATTTTTAAATCAATTTTAGGCCAACCTCTGCGGAGAGTCAAGGAAAAATCCGGGAAAATTTTCTTTGTAAATTATATTATGTGCGATATAATCCTATGTTCTCAAGCAAGAGTTTGCAAACGAGAAAACGAAAATAAAAAAGAAAGGAATTTGAACATCAATGCTTAAAGTCAGCGGTTTGGAAAAGACGTACGGTTCGCAGGCGCTTTTTGATAATGTGAGTTTTGTCATGAATCCCGGCGAGCGCATCGGATTGGTCGGCAGGAACGGGCACGGCAAAACTACGCTCTTCAGGATGATACTTGGAGAGGAAGAGCCGGACGCGGGTGTTATCAGCGTTCCGAATTATTACACCATCGGGCATCTTTCCCAGCATATCCGTTTTACCGAGGATACGGTTCTGAAAGAAGGCTGCCTCAGCCTTCCGGTTTCGGAGGATGGAATTGATGAAAGCTATAAGGTGGAAACCATTCTTATGGGTCTTGGGTTTTCTGTGGATGATTTTAATCGAAATCCGGCCGAATTCTCCGGCGGTTACCAAGTCAGGCTAAATCTTGCCAAGGCGTTAGTCTCTGAGCCTAACCTCCTCCTTCTCGACGAACCGACCAATTATCTGGACATTATATCCGTGCGATGGCTGACGCGGTTTCTCCGTAATTGGAAAGGCGAGCTTATGCTTATCACGCATGACCGTGATTTTATGGACAGTGTAACAACACACACTATGGGTATACACCGCTTCAAGGTGAGAAAGATTGCAGGGCCTACGCAGAAACTGTATGAGCAGATATTGCAGGAAGAAGAGATACATGAGAAGACCCGCTTGAATGATCAAAAAAAGCGAAGTGAGGTTGAGGATTTTATCAACCGTTTCAGGGCTAAGGCTACCAAGGCAAGCGCTGTCCAGTCGAGGATAAAGGCCCTTGCAAAGATGGACAAGTTGGAAAAATTATCAGAAATAAGAACCCTTGATTTTTCATTCAGGGCCGCGCCATTTCCTGGTAAATGGCTGATGAATGCTGAGAATTTATCGTTTTCATATAATAAGGACGAACCGCCGCTTATCAACGGTTTCAACATAGCTGTTGGAAAAAATGACAGGATTGGAATTATAGGCAAAAACGGAAAAGGTAAAACTACTCTTCTGAATATGCTTGCAGGCGAGTTCCCTCCTCAGACAGGAGAAGTCAAACACAATCAAAACTTAGCTATTGCCTATTTCGGCCAGACAAATATTAACCGGCTTAATGGCAAAAGAACCATAGAGCAGGAGATAATGGATGTGCATCCGGACTGTAACAGAGGTATTGCGCGGAAAATTTGCGGAATTATGATGTTTAGCGGCGACAATGCACTTAAAAAGATAGAGGTGCTTTCAGGTGGTGAAAAGAGCAGGGTTTTGTTGGGTAAACTGCTTGTAAGCCCGTCAAATCTGCTTCTTTTGGATGAGCCTACCAATCATCTTGATATGGATTCCATTGATTCGCTTGTTGAGGCGATTGAGGCTTTTGACGGCGGGACAATAATTGTAACACACAGTGAACTGGTACTGAATGCCTTGGCAACAAGGCTTATTGTATTTGACGGCGGCAAAGTTGGTGTGTTTGAGGGAACATATCAGGAATTTTTGGATCAGGTGGGATGGGAAAATGAGAGAGAAACCGAAGAAAATAAGCCGAGCAGCAGGCAGAGCAAGAATATAAACAGGAAAGAGTTGCGCAGGCTAAGGGCGCAATTAAATGAGAGCCGTTCAAAGACTCTCGGCCCTTTGCAAAAAACGATTGCGGAAATGGAAAAAAATATCATGCTTCTGGAAAAGGAAGTAGAGGCAGATAGCCACGCGCTTGTTGAGGCTTCGGAAAAGGGTGACGGCGAGGCAATATCCAAATTATCAATTGCCATTCACGGATTAAACACGAAGATTGAAAAACAATTTAAAGCGTTAGAATCTGTGACTGCGGAGTATGACGCTAAAACAAAAGAGTTTGAGGAAAAGATGGCTGAGTTGCAGTAGCATGGCTGACGGTGATTTATGCCGACAGACTTGTGGATATAATCATGGACGGCATTGCCGATATCGGAGGCGATGAGTTGCAGGCTGAAAAAAGATTTGAGGAGATAGTCAGAACATATCCACAATACGGCAAAAATGAGCAAACCCTGAATCGGTATCTCAACTATCACAACGAGATTCAGATATTGATGGCACATGCCAAAGGAAATTCCAGCAGATGAGAGCCAGCCCTTTCGCCTTACTTTGCACCACAGGCCTGTTCGCCATATTCAGTTCCACTATTTCCAAAAGCCCTGTGCTGCCGCTTTTTGCGAGCTATCTCGGAGCAGACCCGGCAAGGGTAGGCATGGTTGCCGCTGTATCCGCCTTTACCGGCGTAGTTGCGAGCATACCGGCGGGGATGCTCTCTGACAGATGGGGAAGGAAGAAGATGCTCATCTTATCAGCAGTTGCCTTTTCCTCCGCGCCATTCCTTTATCTCTTTGTTACCAATATCTATCAGCTTGCAGCAATCAGGTTCTATCACGGGTTGGCTACTGCCATATTTGTGCCTGTTGCAACAGCCCTTGTCTCTGACCTCTTTCACCATGAGAGGGGTGAGAAAATCGGATGGTTCTCCACATCCACCCTTGTCGGCAGATTTATGGCGCCAATCGTTGGCGGATCTATCATTGGAACGTTGGCCTTGAATCCGGGTATGAGCTATAAGATTGTGTATCTGGTATGCGGAGCAGCAGGTATAATAGTCCTGTTTCTCACCATAAAAATACAGCATACTGCTGAACACGAAAGCAAAAGGCAATCGTGGAGCGAAACGGCAGGAGCATTTAAGACAGCAATATCCGACAGGAACATTCTCATAACCAGCATGATGGAGGCATCAATCCTGTTTTCATACGGAACTTTTGAAACATTTTTGCCGCTCTATTCTATAGAAAGAGGCATGAGTGCATATGAAATCGGTATATTCCTCTCCGCACAAGTGATAACACTGGCATTAACCAAACCGCTTATGGGGAAATTCTCTGACAGACACGGGAGAAAGCCGCAAATACTTGCAGGCGCCATAATCGGCGCAGTCTGCATCGGAACTTTCCCCTTTTTTAAATCATTTATACCGCTCCTCGCGCTGAGCATATTATTCGGACTCAGCCTCTCCGTGGTAACATCTGCAACATCAGCCTTTATCGCTGATTTGAGTAAAAAGGAAAACCGCGGCTCTGCAATGGGTGTTTTAGGATCAATCATGGACATAGGCCATACAACAGGCCCCCTTATTGCTGGGATAGTCGCCGCTTATTTTGGATTTGCCAGGTCATTTATAACGGCATCTTTGGTGATTATCGTATCCGCAGTTATCTTCGCAACAACTCTTGAGCGGAAACAATCTGGTTTTTAAGCGCTCTCAATTTTTCTCTTGTCATTTTATCCTATATTTGGTTATTTACCCAGTTAGAAATATATGCTTAAATAAAATAGTATCAACACATGAAAATTTCTAACGGGGCTTACCTTTCATGCAAATCACAAAAGACATTATCTTCCAGCACGGTCTTACAGACGACGAATATCAGAGGATTTTGAAGGCTCTCAGAAGGGAGCCTAATCTTCTTGAACTTGGCATATTCTCAGTAATGTGGAGCGAGCATTGCTCGTATAAATCATCTAAAATTCATCTGAAAAATTTCCCCACAACAGGCAAGCATGTACTGCAGGGCCCAGGTGAAAACGCAGGCATTGTTGATATCGGCGACGGCATGGCGGTTGCCTTCAAGATGGAGTCGCACAACCATCCATCCTATATTGAGCCGTATCAGGGCGCTGCCACAGGCGTGGGCGGCATACTACGAGATGTATTTACAATGGGCGCAAGACCTATCGCATCTTTAAACTCCTTAAGGTTTGGCTCCTTTGACCATCCAAAGACAAGATATTTATTAAACGGCGTTGTGGCAGGGATTGCAGGCTACGGTAATTGCATGGGCGTGCCTACTGTCGGAGGAGAAATCTATTTTCATGAATCGTACAATGGCAACTGTCTTGTAAATGCTATGACCGTCGGCATCATGGAGAGTAATAGAATTTTTAAAGGAATAGCAAAGGGCGTTGGAAATCCAGTCATATATGTCGGTTCTAAGACAGGCAGGGACGGAATACACGGCGCAACAATGGCATCGGATGTATTTGGTGAAGGCGGCGAAGAGAGACGGCCAACTGTTCAGGTCGGAGATCCATTTACAGAGAAACTTTTGCTTGAGGCATGTCTTGAGGTATTTAAGACAGACTATATTGTCGGCATACAGGATATGGGCGCAGCAGGCCTTACATCATCATCCGTAGAAATGGCATCCCGCGGCGGCACAGGCATTGACTTAGATGTGTCGCTTGTCCCAAGACGCGAAGAGGGAATGACACCGTATGAGGTCATGCTTTCAGAGTCTCAGGAACGGATGCTCATGGTTATAAGGCAAGGATGCGAGGGCAAGGTAAAGGAGATTTTCCACAAATGGGACTTGGAAGCGGTTGTCATAGGCGTTGTCACAAACAGCGGGCTTCTGCGCGTTGCGGAAGGGAATGATATCGTTGCCATGCTCCCTGTAAAGCCTCTGACTGATAATGCACCTGTATATAAAAGGCCGGTAAAGAGACCTGAGTGGCAGGATGATGTTAAGACCCTTGACCTTAAAAATATACCTGAACCCAAGAATTACAATGAAACATTATTAAAACTCCTTTCTTCTCCGAATATTGCAAGCAAGGAATGGATATATCGGCAATATGACCACATGGTAAGAACAGATACAGTGGTTTTGCCGGGTTCCGATGCGGCTGTTTTAAGGATAAAAGGCACAAAAAAGGCCTTGGCCATGACTACCGACTGCAACAGCCGTTATTGCTATCTTGATCCGTTCACCGGCGGCGCTATTGCTGTTGCAGAGGCGGCAAGGAATCTTGTGTGCTCCGGCGCAAAACCCATTGCCCTTACAGACTGCCTGAATTTCGGCAACCCTGAAAGGCCTGAGATCATGTGGCAGTTTGAGCAGGCTGTTCTGGGTATAAGCGAGGCATGCAAAAAAATTAGCATACCGGTAATAGGCGGAAATGTAAGCCTTTATAATGAGACATCAGGCACTGCTATATATCCTACACCCACCATAGGCATGGTGGGTTTGATAGAAGATATAAGTCTTCATGCTTCTCAATGGTTTAAAAGAGAAGGTGATGTCGTGGTTTTGTTAGGCGAAACAAAAGAAGAGCTTGGCGGAAGCGAATATCTTAAGGTTATCCATAAACTTGACAAAGGAAGGCCGCCGCATCTGGATTTAGGTTTTGAGGCAAGGGTTCAAGATGCTTGTTTAAGTGCAATACAGAGTGGTATAATAAAATCCGCTCACGACTGTTCAGAGGGCGGGCTGGCAGTTGCGTTGGCAGAATGCTGCATATCATCCTCCATGTCATTTGTCGGTGCGAAGATTACATTGCCTGCTTATACTATGAGGAGAGACGCACTGCTTTTTGGTGAAAGTCAGTCAAGGATTGTTGTCAGCGTAGCCAAAGAAGATATTTCGGTATTTATGTCCATTGCTGAGAAGCATGACGCGCCGGCGATTGTTATTGGAAAGGTTGGTGGTGAAAGGCTTAAGATAGATGGGTTGATTGATATACCTGTTGATGAATTGAAGGCAACATGGAGAGGCTCGCTTGAGAGGCTGTTAAAGGGGTAGATATGTTTGACAAATACAAAGACGAGTGCGGCGTGTTCGGCATATTCGGCCATACAGAGGCTGCGAATATGACATATCTCGGCCTTTATGCGCTTCAGCACAGAGGCCAGGAGAGCGCCGGGATTGTCTCGTCTGACGGAAAAGAGCTTTATTCCCAAAAAGCAATGGGCCTTGTGGCTGATATATTCAGCGAGGATGTTTTAAAAAAACTCCCGGGTCAGGCTGCTATAGGTCATGTGCGCTATTCTACAACAGGCGACAGCCATCTCAAAAATGCCCAGCCGTTTGTTATTGACTATTCCAGAGGCGCAATAGCTGTTGCCCATAATGGAAATCTGGTTAATGCCCGGATTTTGCGGGATGAGTTGGAGGCATACGGCTCCATATTTCAGTCAAGCACGGATACGGAAGTTCTTGTCCATCTCATTGCCCAATCCAAAGCCAATACCCTGACAGACAGGATTGCCGACAGCCTGAAACGGGTAAGAGGCGCATACTCCCTTGTATTTCTTACAGGGACTCAGATGGTTGCTGTCCGCGACCCGAGCGGCTTCAGGCCGCTTGCCCTCGGCAGGCTGAAAGACGGATGGGTGGTTGCCTCTGAGACATGCGCATTTGACCTGATTGAGGCGGAATATGTCAGGGATATTGAACCCGGCGAAATACTTCTTATTGACAAGCTTGGCCCGAGGTCATTCAAGCCATTTGACAAAGTTCCATATACGCCATGCATATTTGAATTTATCTATTTTGCAAGACCTGACAGCAATATATTCGGGGCAAATGTATATGCTGTGAGAAAAAATTTTGGAAGGGAACTTGCCATAGAGAATCCTATAGATGCGGATATTGTTATTCCTGTTCCAGACTCAGGCGTTCCTGCTGCAATAGGGTTTGCAGAAGAATCTAACATACTGTTTCAAATGGGCTTAATCAGAAGCCACTATGTGGGCAGGACATTTATAGAGCCAAAGGACGCCATAAGGCACTTCGGCGTAAAAATAAAACTTAATGCGGTAAAAGAACTGCTTAAAGGCAAAAAAGTTGTTGTGATAGACGACTCCATTGTCCGGGGCACTACCAGCAGAAAGATTGTAAAGATGATAAGAGACGCAGGGGCAAAAGAGGTGCATATGATGATTAGTTCCCCGCCCACTGTCTGCCCATGCTACTACGGAATAGACACGCCCACCAAGAATGAGCTTATCGCCTCCTCCCATAATATAGATGAAATAACCAAATACATTACAGCAGACACCCTCAGATATTTAAGCATAGAAGGCCTGTATAAGGCCGTTGCCGATGCAGGCGGAAATTTTTGCGACGCCTGTTTTACCGGAAAATATCCTATAGAATTCCCGACCGAGGGCAGGGAGCCGCAGTTGGCGCTGTTTAAGTAGTTGCGGACATTTATGTCCGCCGAATGGCCGACCTAAAGGTCGGCAATTACGTGGAAATGTAGCCGCGAACCTTTAGGTTCGCCAAAACTGCCGACCATAAAGGTCGGCAACTACGAAAAAATGTAGTTGCGGACATTTATGTCCGCTAATATTAGAAGACAAAAATGCTATTCCCAAAAGTTCCAAGACTTAAAAAGTTTGATTATAAAGGTCCTTACGCATATTTCATTACCATTTGCACCAATTTTAAGAACCAGTATTTCGTTGAGAAGGAAACTGTTGAAGCGGTATTAAGTCTTTTGAAAGGTTGTGCATCTGATTACAGGTTTAAAATATTTGCCTATTGTTTTATGCCAGACCATCTTCATATCCTATTACAGGGAGAAGAAGATTCTTCTTTAAAAGAATTCATGAGGATATTCAAACAAAAGACAGAATGGTGTTTTAAGAAGAATAGACAAAAAGCACTGTGGCAAAAAAGCTATTATGACCATGTTGTGCGAAAGGATGAGGCTATTGAGGGAATCAGCCGATATATATTAGGAAACCCTGTTAGAAAAGGGATGGTCAATGATTTTAGAGATTATCCATTTTCAGGTTCAATGATTTTTGATATAAATAAAATGTAGTTGCGGACATTTATGTCCGCCGAATGGCCGACCATAAAGGTCGGCAACTACGTGGAGAATGTAGCCGCTAACCTTTATGTTCGCCAAAACTGCCGACCATAAAGGTCGGCGACTACAAAAGAATAATTAAAACAGGAGACGCATTATGAAAAGGATATTTGGATATTTTTTAATTTTGAGTGTGCTTATTTTGCTTGCAGGGTGTGCAACAACAACGCCATTAATGAGTGCGATAGAAAGGGGTAATATTAATGCGGTAAAAGAATTGCTAAATAAGGGCGCTGATGTTAATGAAAAAGACAGTGGTGGCTGGACTCCTTTGCTGGGGGCGGCATATTGGGGCAACACAGAGGCTGCAAAGCTCTTAATAGACAAAGGCGCTGATGTTAATGCAACAAACAATCGTGGCTGGACTCCTTTGCTGAGGGCCGCATTGATGGGTAATACAGAAATTGCAAAGCTCCTTATAGAAAAAGGTGCTAACATAGATAAGGCTCTTGCAGCTATGGAGATAACTGCTATCGATATCGAGTACCCCCTCCACGCGGCAGAGGCAAAGGCTGGCATTAAATTTCTTGAGAGGCTTAAACCAAAGCAGGAAGTTGCAAGCCAGCCATCTCAAGGCATCTCAAAAGAAGAACTCAAGACCATTGTGCAGGCTGCTGTTGAAGGCGCTAAGACCCAAAAACAAGAATCCAAGTCTCCTTCCGTACAATCAGACATTGACAAGCCTTCGTTCAATACAGCAGAAAAAATTATGGGAGACAACGACCTCGCAGTGATTATCGGCATAGAAGGGTATCAGGGTATTCCAAAGTCAGATTATTCTTACGACGATGCAAATCTTGTGGGTGATTATGCAAAGGCCATGGGCTTTAAGCCGAGAAACATAGAACTGCTTTTGGAGGAAAGGGCAACTAAATCGGCCATTGAAAAGATTATAAAGACATGGCTGCCTAACAAGGCAAAGCCCGACAGCAGGGTGTTTATCTACTATTCAGGACACGGTGCGCCTGAGCCAAAGACAGGAGACGCTTATATTGTTCCGTTTGACGGAGACCCGAACTATCTCTCTGATACAGGGTATCCTCTCAAGAGTCTTTATGACAGCCTCGGCAAATTGCAGGTTGCAGAGGTGACGGTTGTGCTTGACGCATGCTTCTCAGGAGCAGGAGGAAGGTCTGTTCTTGCAAAAGGCTCAAGGCCGTTGGTTATGATGGCAGATGTGTCTGTCCTTTCATCAAACATGGCAGTTCTTTCGGCAACACAAGGGACGCAGATTTCCACATCATCAACCGAGAAAGGGCATGGCGTGTTTACATACTATTTCTTGAAAGCTTTAAAAGACGGCAAAAAACGATTGCAGAGATTTACGAATACATAAAGCCTTTGGTTGAAGACGAGGCAAAGCAGATGAATGTCCAGCAAAGCCCGAGCATAAATCCTGATGTTGAGAAATTAAAGGGACGGTTTGGGTTGAGGAAGTGAAGAGTTAAGGGGAGTTGTATTGAGATAGGTTGACACCCTAATGTAGTGTTACCAACGCTTCTTTACTTATAGATATTTTGCTCATAATAGATTGGACGGAAGCAGTCCAAGCGAATATTTTAGGGTTCTGATTATGAGACTCTATGTATTGTTTGATAACCTTAATAAGTTCTTTCAGATTTTTAAAAGATCCACGGCGGATTCTTTTTCTTGATATCTCGGCAAACCATCTTTCTACCATGTTTAACCAAGAGCTGGATGTTGGGATAAAATGAAGATAGAAACGTGGATGTCGTTGTAGCCATCTCTGAACCCGTGGATGTTTGTGTGTACCATAGTTATCAACTATTAAATGGAGATCCAGGTCTAATGGAGTTTTTGTATCTATAATTTGCAGGAATCTGATAAATTCCTGATGTCTGTGGCGCGGCATGCAATCTCCAATTACCGTGCCATCGAGCATGTTTAATGCTGCGAATAATGTTGTTGTGCCATGGCGGGTATAATCATGAGTTTGTCTTGCAGGAATGCCAGGCCGCAGAGGAAGTAATGGTTGTGTTCTTTCGAGCGCTTGAATCTGACTTTTTTCGTCTACACATAAAACAAGCGCTTTGTCCGGGGGGTTCAGGTAAAGCCCGACAACATCATAAAGTTTTTCGAGGAATCGTTTGTCCCGGCTGAGTTTAAATGTCTCGACCAAATGAGGTTTTAAGTTGTGTTCTTTCCATATTCGTTGCACGGTTGCATTGCTGACTCTTTGTTCTTTGGCCATGGTTCTGGTGCTCCAGTGGGTCGCATCAGGAGGCGTTGTGTGTAAAGTGGCATTTACAATAGCCCTAACTTTCTTGTGGCTTACCCTTGGAATACGTCCTGGCCTGGGGGCGTCTTTCGTAAGCCCAGCCAATCGAAGAGCCAAAAAACGTTCCCGCCACAATTGTACGGTAGGGCGGGAAATTTTAAGCATCGCCGAGATTTCTTGATTTTCGTACTTATTGGATGCCATTTGAATTATCCGAGATCTTTGAACAATACGAAAGGGCATCTTTTTACTCTTTGCCCATGCGTCTATTGTAAACCGCTCTTTTTCTGTCAATATAATGGTTTCTGCTACTCTACACATAAAACCATTATACATAATATTTTATATAAGTAAAGTTATTTATGTAACACTACACTAATGATGTAAGATATAAGATGTAGTCGGAGGTGAGGATTATGGAAACGTCAAAGCACAGAACACAGATATCTCTTGAAGACTGGCAGTATCAGGTGCTGCAAGAAATGTCAAAAAAGACAAAGAAAAGTCTTTCCGGCATCATCAGGGATTTGATAAGAGAAAAATTCTCAAAAGAGACTTTAAAAACAAAAGAAGATGCTCTCTGGGGCATAATAGGTCTTGGCGCAGGCAATGGTTCTCCTGTGGCACGTGAACACGACAGATTCCTTTATGCAAAAAGGATGAAGAAATGAAAAGGTTATTTGTTGATACAGGGGCTTGGTATGCCCTCGTTGACAAGAACTACCCTGACCATAAAAGCGCCGAACATTTTTTGAGAAACAATAAAATTCCGCTTCTAACAACAAATTTTGTATTTGATGAGACCATTACACTAATCCGAAGCCGCCTTGGATGGAACATCTCTAAGGATTTTGGGCAAAAACTCAAGCATAGCAAATTTGCAAGCATTGTTGCAGTAAAATATGAGGATGAAGAAAAGGCATGGGAGATTTTCCTGAAATACAAAGATAAGGATTTCAGCTATACGGATTGCACAAGTTTTGCGGTGATGCAGAGATTGAAGATGGATACGGCATTTTCTTTTGACAGCCATTTTCAGATAATGAGGTTTCAGGTAATGCCCGCATAATTTTTTTCAGGAGGTGCATTATGAAAAGGATATTAGATAAATATTGGAAGTGTCCCCCAATTATTCTTTCACGCATAGCGGGGGGTTGCCTTTTACTGGGCTGGCTCTTTGCTGGCTGTGTCAGTCTTCCCGAGCATCAAGACCCGTTGGCCGGCTTGAGGCCGGATGCGTCCGCTCAAAATACCTTCAAGAACCTGACCGTTGGCATCATTTTATCGGAGAATTCCAAGAAAACCGCCGAATACATGGAGAGGTGGCAGAAAACGTTTCGAGTTCCTGTCAATATAGAAGCAATCTTCGGAGAAGTCATAGCCGCATTGCAAAGGAATTTCAAATCAGCGGTGCGGTTGGACACGATCGAGGATGCCCGGGCTGCTCCTACGGATCTGACGGCGGTGATCGACATCACAGCGAAAATGCCCGGTAGCATCTTTGAGGAGAATTGGTTCAACGCCAGCGTGGTCTTGTTGGCTCCGGACCAAACACGGATAGATACGGTTACTGGCCGAATAGATAGATTCATCGTCCCCGACGGGACAAGAGAGATGGACGGTCTGCGCAAGGGTGCAGCTGAAGCGAGCCTCAAATTAGAGAACGCGCTGCTGTCCTCCAAAAAGGCCGCGGCTTTCGCTCTTGCAAAATCGAACGCCCCCAAGGCGGCGATAGCTCAGACATTTGCACCCCAAGCGGCTCCCGAACACAAAGTGACTTCGTCTGATGTCGACGAACTTCCTGCAATAAAAGCAAAACCCAACAAAAACTCCTATGCCATTGTAATTGGCATTGAACAATACCGTCAGAAACTTCCAAAGGCTGATTTTGCGACACATGACGCACAGACAATGACCGAATATCTAACAAAGGTGATGGGTTATCCAGAGGAGAATGTTGTTACGCTAATAAATGAACATGCTGCAAAGAGCGATTTTGAAAAATACTTTGAGAAATGGCTGCCGAATAATGCAGAGAAAGACGGCACAGTCTTTATATACTACTCAGGACACGGAGCACCTAACCCAAAGACAGGGGATGCATTTCTTGTGCCTTATGACGGAGACCCGGCATTTATTGACCAGACAGGATATTCTCTGAAAAGGCTTTATGACAATCTTGGAAAACTTCAGGCAAAAGAAATCATAGTTGCCCTTGATTCGTGTTTTTCAGGCGCAGGCGGAAGGAGCGTAATAGCGAAAGGCGCAAGGCCGCTGGTTATGAATATGGAAAGCTTTACTATTCCTCAGAAGATATCAGTTCTTTCAGCCTCATCAGGAGACCAGATAAGTTCAACATACGAGGAAAAAGGGCATGGGCTGTTTACATACTTTATGTTGAAGGGAATCAAAGGAGAAGGCGATACAAATGGAGATGGGACAGTAGAGATAAGAGAACTATTCAATTACATCAAACCACAGGTAGAGCGGATTGCAAGAAAGGTCTATAACAACGAACAATCTCCGCAGTTGATTGCGCCATCGGAAAAGCAGGAGATGTTTTTGATAGAAAAGACAAAATGAAACATCCATGACCTTCGGTCACAAGGGAACATGAAAATTAACCCCACCCTCACCTTAATCCTCTCCCTGAGGGAGAGGAAACTTTTTCGTTCCCTCCCCTTCAAGGGGAGGGTTAGGGTGGGGATGGGGTAAAAGAGGTATTTTCAGATGAAAAAAATTGTCTTAATAATAATTCTACTCCTTATTCCACTCTTATCCCATGCCTCTGAAAACCCGGTCTGGGTAGAGGCTGACGGCGAGGCTGTCATGGGCGAGATTGAGACCCAGAAGGAGGTAAAAGAACGGGCAAAGATAGACGCTCAAAACAAGGCTGTTGCGGAGGCGGTTGGGACTTTTATAAAATCCCACACCCTTGTCTCAAACAGCCAACTTGCAGAGGATTTAATATATGCCTCTGTCAGGGGAAAGATTGAAAAAACTGAGATAATAAAAGAAGGATGGGATGAAAAAGATAGAAACCTTTACAAGGTCAAACTCAAAGCCCTTATCAAACCCGTATATCCCGAAAAAGGCGAGGGCATATCCATAAAACTCTCCCTTTCAAAAACAGATTTGAGAGAGGGCGATGAGGTAAAGATATTTTATCAGGCAAGCAGCGACTGTTATATCTATATCTTTTCAGTCGCAGCAGACGGTTCTGTGACGCTGCTTCTGCCCAATTCAATCAATGCTGATAACAGCGTCAAGGCAGGCAAGGGTTATCAGTTTCCTTCTGATGAAAGCAAAATAAAATTGCAGGCGCAGTTTCTGCCGGAGTATAAGGAAAAGACAGCAGAGGAGAAAATAAAGATTATCGCAACGAGGCAGAAAGAGGATATAATCCCATTAGGATTTCAGCAAGGATTTTTCAAGATGTATGACGCAAAATCCACAGGCATGATAAGCGATTTGGTAAAGAGGCTTAACCAGCTTGAGCCTGCTGATTGGGCAGAGGCAACCGCGGTGTATGTGCTGAAGAGGTAAAGGTATTTAAATTTACCAGTAGAAGGCGGATTATGAGAAAGATATTTGATAAATATGGGAAGTGTTCCCCCTTTATTCTTGTGAAAAGCAATTTCCTATCATTGAGGCGCAGTGCGCTTTGTCTGGCCGCGATGGGGTTGTTCTTCGGGGGCTGCTCCACGACTATCCACATGCGCTACCAGCCGAGTTCGGCGGCCCGACCGCTGGATCTCGATGTGAAGCCCCGTATTTTCTTGGACCAGGTCGAGGACCGCACCGGAGGAGGACAGATAGCCGGGCTGGGCGGGAGGGGAGGGTTCGTTCCCTCGATCTCCGAAAGCCTTCGGGAAGCTCTGGAGGTGGAATTCGGACGGCTGGGGATCCCTCTGGTCGCAAGCAGGGCCAAGGCAGATGCCGCCCTCAGCGTTGCGGTAACGATGGCCAGCACTCGCGGAACCCCGCAGGGTCTCACGGCGGACCTCGCCTCCATCCTCACCGTGAAAGGCTCCAGGGGCGAGAACCTTTGGGAGAACACTCTGCTCGGAAGCGGGATCAGCCAAGGCTACAACGTTTCACCGTGGGGCCCCGCCTTCACGGCGGCTCTGGCCGATCTGATGTCCAAGATAGGGCCGGTCTTCCAATCTCAGGACGTCGTCTCCAAGATACTGGCAGCTTCCTCTGTCTCCGCGGGCGACGCCGTCGGTCGAAAGGCGCGAGCCGAGCCGCCCGTCGTGCGTTCCGATGTTGACGAGCTTCCCTCAATAAAAGCAAAACCAAACAAAAACTCATACGCCATAGTCATCGGCATTGAGCAATATCGTCAGAAACTTCCCAAGGCTGATTTTGCGGTAGCTGATGCAAAGACAATGACAGAATATCTCACAAAGGTAATGGGCTATCCAGAAGAGAATGTTGTAACGCTTACAAATGAACACGCTGCAAAGAGCGATTTTGAGAAATACTTTGAAAAGTGCTTGCCTAACAATGTAGAAAAGGATGGTTCTGTATTTATCTACTATTCAGGACACGGTGCGCCGAATGTGAAGACAGGGGACGCCTTCTTAGTGCCTTATGACGGAGACCCGTCATTCATTGCCGAGACCGGATATTCTTTAAAAAGACTCTATGAAGCCCTCGGAAAACTCCCGGCAAAAGAAATCATCGTTGCACTTGATTCGTGTTTTTCAGGCGCAGGGGGGAAATCTGTCATTGCAAAAGGAGCGAGGCCGCTTGTAATGACAATGGAAAGTTTAGCAATCCCTTCAAAAGTAGGAGTCCTTTCTGCCTCATCAGGAGATCAGATAAGTTCCACATATGAAGAAAAAGGGCATGGATTATTTACATACTTTATGCTCAAAGGCTTAAAAGGCGATGGCGATGTCAATGGAGATGGAAAAGTTGAATTAGGAGAACTGTTTAACTATATCAAGCCGCAGGTGGAGCGCATTGCCAGAAAAACTTATAATAATGAACAGTCGCCGCAACTAATTGCGCCGAATGAATTGATGAAACAGAAACTAATGGAAAAATGAGAAAAATAACAATGTAGATGCGGACATTTATGTCCGCCGAATGGCCGACCATAAAGGTCGGCGGCTACGGAAAAAAGGGAACAAATAATCTATGTCGATAGACCAACTAAAATCCCGCCTTCTTCAAATCATTAAAGAAAAATCTTATGAAAAAAAAGAGGTAACCCTTGCCTCAGGCAGAAAGAGCGATTTTTATATAGACTGCCGCCAGACAACCCTGCACCCTGAAGGGGCATATCTTGTTGGTAAAATCCTTTATGATATGGTAAAGGGATTAGACAGCGTCGTTGCGGCAGTGGGCGGTCCTACAATGGGCGCAGACCCGATTGCAACCGCCATAGCAGTTGTGAGCTGGCTTGAAGGCGATCCGCTTCCGGCCTTTATTGTAAGAAAAGAGCCAAAAAAACACGGGTTTGGTCAATGGATAGAGGGAAAGAAAAACCTTGCCAACGGCGCAAAGGTTGCTATAGTTGAGGATGTGGTAACAACAGGAGGTTCGTCTCTTTTGGCTGTAAAAATGGCTGAAGAAGAAGGATTAAAAGTTTGCGCTGTCTTTGCAATAGTTGACAGGGAAGAAGGAGGGGGAGAGAAGATACGAGAGGCTGGTTATGAGTTTAAGGCGATATTTACAAAAAGGGATGTTGTTGGAGGATAGGATGAGGAAAATTTCAAATTTCAAATTTCAAATTTCAAAATTTACAGGATTTTTATTTATGCTTTTACTCATCACTCTCAACTCATCACTCATAACTGTTTTTATAGGGTGTGCTGCAAAAAATGCGGATGTTGCGCAGCCTGCAAAGGATTATTTTACTGGTCTTCAGAGGATGACAAGACATGAAAAAGTCATAGACCGTCTTGAGAGCAAGCTGTTTGTGTATGCGACCTATAAAAGCCTTGCATTGAGAGAGGCGTACATTGACGAATATGCAAGGCGGTACAAGATGTATGATCACCAGAAGGATAGACTTGCCAAGGCAGAAGTGGAGATGGATGAGAAGTTTAACGAATTCTTCATTGCAGTATATACCCCCGAAGAGAGGTGGAATGATTTTAATACACCTGAATCTATATGGAAGATTTATCTGGAAGATGAAAAGGGTGACAGGGTCTCTCCTATCGAGATTAAAAAGGTGGATGTAAATAGCCCCATCATAAGAGAGTTTTATCCCTATCTTGATCTGTGGAGTTCGGGTTATGTCATAAGATTTCCAAAGTATATGGTAGGTGGAAAAGAACCGCTCCCCAAAAAGAATGCTAATTATTTCAGGCTTATAATTACAGGCGTCGTGGGAAGCGCGGCATTGGAATGGCAGCTAAAATAAGTGTCAGAGAGTCAAAGTGTCAGAGTATCAGAGTAAAAACTTTGACTCTGTGACTCTTTGGCGCTTTGACTCTTAAAATTGGAGGTTTTTATGCGTAAAATATTCTTTATCGTTTTAGTTTTGATTTCTGCCTACTGTTTACTGCCTGATGCTTACTGTTATGCAGGTATTGGCAATCTATCAAAAGGGAGCGGCGCAGTCTATTACAAGGCAAAGGGAGAAAAGAAATGGGCTGCCGCATCAGCAGGGATGGAGATAAATGAAGGGGACAGGGTAAAGACAGGGAGCGACGGGAGGATTGAGCTTTTACTGCAGGACGGCAGCAGGCTTACCATAGGAAATAATACAGAGATGGAGATAACAAAATTTTTACTGGATAAAGACAGGCGCAGCGCAACCATATTTGTTCAGGGAAAGTTAAGGGCAGCTATTGCAAAATTTTTCGGCAGAACCAATATGTGGGTTAAGACCCCTACTGCGGTTGCAGGTGTAAAAGGAACTGACTTTATTGTGATGAACGAAGGCAAGGCAAATGTCTTGTTCGGTCAGGAAGGAACTGTAGAGGTTAAGGGTAATGATAAAGAATCAGTATCGCTGTCACCCGATACAATGACAGAGAACACGCAGGGCCATACGCCGATTGCCCCTGTTAAGATAGAACCAAACACACCTCTATCAGATGCAAGGAAACAGCTTGAGGCAGTGACAAATGTTGATGCCCCTGTGGAATGGCAGGAGGCGGGAAAACTCCCGCAAATCCTTGCAAGATGGAATATGAATTACGGCCATTATCTTGCCGACAGCGGCAAATACAAAGAGGCCCTTGAGGTTTTTCAGATTGCGGCGGATCTGACCGATATACCTGAGATAGTAGCTGAGAGCCGCGTCCAGAGAGGCACTGTTTATTCAAGGAATTTAAGCCTCTATCAGGAGGCGCTGAAAGAATATCAGGCTGTGCTTGACAAATATCCGCAAATGCCGCAGGCTGAAAATGCCCTCTTTTCCATTGGCATGATATACAAGGATATGGGTGAAAAGGAAAAGGCAGGAGAATATCTGCAAAGATATCTTAAGCAGTATCCTCAGGGTAAGCACACATCCACTGTGGAAACACTAATCAAAGAACTTGAAAAGGAAGAAGGCAAACAGTGAACCCAGTTAGAAACTCATTGTTAATGAATTATCTGCTTTTGGCGGGTATCTTTAAGAGAGGAGGTTTCTAACGGGGTGAAAGAAAGGGCAGGATTTGTAGCCAATAAATTCTGGGTTTTTCTATTCTGGGGCATTCTGGCCTCTTCACTATCTTTGATTATTTATGTGGCGAAGCCTTCTTTTATAGAGGGCGTTGACCGGACAGCCGGCGACGCCAGATTTAAGGCGAGGGGGGAGGCGGCCACTGCTGATGAAGTTATTATTGTTGCTATAGATGAAAAGAGCGTAAATGAGCTTGGCAGATGGCCGTGGCCCAGGACGACCATGGCAAGGCTTATAGATAATCTTGCGCCTGCAAAGGTTGTTGGCCTTGACATAGTTTTTTCCGAGCCTGAGACATTAGAAAGGGACAATGCCCTTGGAAACGCTGTAAAGAAGGCAGGAAATGTAGTCCTTGGTTATTTCTTAAGGGAAGAGGCAACGAACGAGCCTGATAAGAAGGCTATAAATCAAATTAACCGCTCAAAGATAAAGATCGTAAAAATGCTTGAAAGCACCTCCTCTGTTCCTATCGTTGATCTCCCGGGCATAGAGACAAATATACCTGTAATAGGAAAAGACGCCTCAGGTTTTGGCCTCTTTAATATAATTCCGGATGGAAATGACGGCATTCTAAGAAGATCACAGATTATATTTCTCTACAAGGGCGACATATATCCCTCCCTTGCGCTTGAGGCGCTGAGAAAATATCTAAAAGGCGATGTTGTATTGCAGATTGCGCCTTACGGTGTGGATGGCCTTTCTATAAACGACAGGGAACTTCCTGTAGATGAGGGAGGCAGTTTTCAGCTTAACTTTTACGGCAAAGGCGGAACATTCAAGACATATTCTGCGGTAGATATTATAAAGGGGAGGCTGCCAATAGAGGCAATCAAAGGAAAGATAGTCTTTGTAGGGGCAACAGAAAAGGGGATATATGACTTAAGGGTTACACCATTAGATCCCATCTATCCGGGGGTTGAGGTTCATGCAACAGTTGCGGCAAATGTATTGCAGAAAAGGTTTTTAATACATGACAGCAGAGTTGTTGCCCTTGATATATTTTTTATAATCTTTTTATCTGTCGGCCTGTGCGCATCCCTTACATGGGTTCACAGGACATTCATCAGTCTTATTATATTTTTGGCATTCCTTTCACTGCACACTGCCGTCAATTTTTATCTCTTCTACTCCTATAATCTTGTGGCAAGCGCGATATATCCTTTCATAGGCATATCCCTTTCTTATCTCCTTGCAGAGGCGTACAGGAATATCGTTGTTGAAAGCAAGGGGCGCTATCTGAAAAAGGCATTCGGCACCTATGTCTCCCCTGATCTTGTATCAGAGATACTAAAAGACCCTGACAGATTAAAGCTCGGTGGGGAGAAGAAGGAGATAACCATACTTTTTTCCGATATCAGGGGGTTCACATCATTATCTGAAAAGCTTACTCCTGAAAAGTTAGTAGCTGTATTGAACGAATATTTAAGCCCCATGACCAGGATAGTTCTGGAAGAGAAGGGGACTCTGGATAAATATATAGGCGACGCCATAATGGTTATCTGCAATGCGCCTATTGACCTTCCTGACCATCCGCAGAAGGGTTGCAAAATTGCTATTAGATGGATTAAAGAATTGGAAAAATTAAACGGCGACTGGAAGGAAAAAGGTTATCCATCCATAGCTATAGGTATCGGCATCAATACCGGCGATGCTGTTGTCGGCAACATGGGCGCAGACCTTCGTTTTGATTATACCGCCATCGGCGACAATGTGAATCTTGCTTCAAGGCTTGAGGGTATGAACAAGACATACGGCACAGCCATAATTGTGAGTGAAAGCACCCAGAGATTGACGACTAATGATTTCCTTTTCCGCGAGCTTGATATGGTGCGGGTAAAAGGAAAGGAAACCCCGGTTGCGATTTATGAATTAATGGATTTACTTCCGGGTGATGTCTTAAAGAAAGAACTTGCAAACTCTTTTGCAGAGGCCTTATCTCTTTATAAAAGTCGCATGTTTGAAGAGGCAAAGTCCGGGTTTGATGCCATACTTGATAAATTTCCCAAAGACGGCCCTAGCGCTTTATATGCGCAAAGATGCTTAGATTGCCTTAAATTGCCTCCGCCGTCTGACTGGGACGGCGTTTATGTTGCAAAGACAAAATAGATTATATTATGCAGGGCAACCCTTCAGGGTTGCTACAGGCATGCTTAAAGCCTTGCCCTACTGTTTGCTGATTTGCTTATGATAATACCAGAACCCGCATCATCAGCTAATCTTAAGTCTTCTACCAGCGCAAGCGTCTGGAAGCCGCTGGCGGTTGTCCTTCTGTTTTCTCTTGTTGCCGCAGGTTTTAAGATTATATTCATTATAGGCAGGGATGTTTTGCCGGGGCAGGGCGCCAGGATAATAGACGGAGCTTTTATATTGTTTACCGCCCTTGCCGTGATGTTTTTTGTAAGATGGGTTATCTCAGACGCCCCGCTTGCCTTTCTGAGACACTTTACCATCGTTCCCCTGCTCAGAACCCTTATAGGCCTCATCCTTTATTTCATAACTGCTGTCTATCTTTTGCACCGCCTTGTAGGGATAGACCTGTCGCCCCTCCTTACAACATCCGCAGTGCTTACAGGCATTATCGCCCTTTCCCTTCAGGAGACATTGAAGAATTTATTTACAGGGATATGGATAAATACAGAACGGGTTGTGGCAAAAGGGGACTGGGTGAATATAGCCGGCAAGGAGGGTCGTGTCATGGATGTGACATGGCGGACCACAAGGCTTCTGACCTTTTCCAATGATTATGTGTATCTTCCCAATAAACTCCTTTCAGAAGGCTATGTGGATAATTATACATATCCCACGCCGCTTCATATTGCGGAGATCGATGTGGGCGCAAGTTATCACGACCCGCCCAACAAGGTAAAGGATGTCCTTATTGAGGTCGCATTAAAAGAGCCAGGGGTACTCCGCGACCCATACCCCGAGGTCTATCTTACAGCATTTGGCGATTTTTCAATACACTATAAGCTGAGGGTCTGGATAAACGACTACGGCTCAATATTAAAGATAAAAAACGGGCTGCATTATAATATCTGGTATGCGTTTAAGCGGAATAATATTGAGATACCGTTCCCGATAAGGACAATCTACCGCCATAAAGAAGCGATAAGTATGGTTAAGCCAGAGGATATCGAGGTTTATCTCAAAGGCATGGATTTTCTTAAGCCCTTATCGGATGCGGACATAAAGAGGGTTTCTGCTGCGGCAAAGATGGAAGTTTACG
Organism: Deltaproteobacteria bacterium; assembly: GCA_030690165.1. NCBI lineage: Bacteria > Pseudomonadati > Myxococcota > Myxococcia > Deltaproteobacteria bacterium. Next base: position 131,701 of record JAUYHF010000007.1, read on the forward strand.
GCGCAGGAGAGATTATTTTTAAGCAAGGGGATAAGGGCGACACATGTTATTTTATCAAAGACGGCGCTGTTGATGTATTTCTTATAGACGAGACAGGTAAAGAAAGTTATGTGGCAACATTAAAAGGCGGCGGGTTTTTCGGAGAGATGAGCCTTCTTACAGGGGAGGAGAGAAAGACGACTGTTAGGGCAAAAGAGGATTCCCTGTTCATTGTTATAGATTCAAGGAGTTTCTGCGAGGTGTTTGAGAAGAGCCCTGATTTAATGGAAAGGCTCAGCAAGATAGTTGCGGCCAGATCCCTTGAATTGGAAGAAACCAAAAGAAAGATTGTAACAGAGGCAGAAAAGATTGAGGCGCGGATGTTTGCGGCAGAAGATGTGCTTGACAAGATTAGATCATTTTTTAAAGGGAAGGTGAAATCGTGAAAACTGCAAATTGCAAATTGAAAATTAAAAATTGCAATCTTGTCCCCGAAATTTTTTATCGGGGATTAAAAATTATTCTATTATTCCTCATGATAGCTTTTTTGCCTGCTGCTGCCTTTTCGTCAACAATCATACTTGAAGGGAGTATGGATGAGTTTATAGAGATTGAACAGAATCAAGGCTTTTCTGTCCCGCCTTCAGGGTTAAAAAAATTAGTGTTCCGTTTTGCAAGCCCGGTTTCATTTGCAAGTTCAACTGTAAATCAGGATGTTAAAGATTACGCACTTGTCTACGAGCCCAAGCCCGCATCCGTGGAAACAGAGACCGATGCCTTCGGGAATAAATTTACTAAGGTTACATGGCTTAATATAAACAGGAATGCCTCTGTAAGCGGGAAGTTTACGGCTGCGCTATTTATAACCCTCAAAGAACTGGCGAGCGCAGCGCCGTTTCCATTGAAAGATGCGGCAGAAAAAGAAAAGAGGTTTCTTGTTTCTACGCCGCTTACGCAGGCAGATAATCAAAGGATTAAAGGACTGGCAAATAACCTTTCAAGAGGCTCCGCCACAGAAGAAGCGGCAGTAATCCAGATTTTAAACTGGGTGGTTGATAATGTTAAATATACTACCAATCCTCCGCAGTATGACGCTGTCTATACGTTGGATACTGGAACCGGGAACTGCCAGAATTTTTCACATCTGTCTATTGCACTTTTAAGGGCTGTTGGCATACCTGCAAGGATTGTAGGTGGAATTACCCTGAATAAGTCATGGAAGGCGCCTCTTAAAAAAGGGAGCCTTGTCCAGAGCATAGGACAGGGTGGCCATGCGTGGCTTGAGGTATATTATCCTGATATCGGCTGGATTCCATATGATGCCCAGCAGAGTCATCTCTTTGTAAGTCCAAGGCACATAAAACAGACAACAGGTTTAGATGCAAAGGACATAAACGACTCATGGCTTGCCTCGCCAACGCTTCCGCCGTTCAGAGAGGATATTCAGGCAAACTTTGTAAGAGACGATATAAAACTCTCATTTAAAGATATCAAGGCAAATCCATCCAATTATATCCTTACTAATGCAATTATCGCGCATGTTGAAAAACCTGTTATAGAGATTCAGGCCCCTGAAAGGCCCAAGCCAAAACCTGCAAAGGTTATGGAAAGGGTTGAGTTTGGGAATATGGAATTTCCTTCTTTTGTTGATATATTCGTTAAAGGCAAAGGAGGGGAGGAGGGTTATAAGACGCTGGATAAAGAGACGGCTGAATATGTTACCTCCGAATACACTTACGCCCAGGCATTTACTATCTCAAGGCAAATGAAACTTGAGGAGATAAATCTTGCAATGCACAAATTTGGAGGCAGGGCAGGGAGCCTGTGGTTAGATGTTGTTAAGGATGACAATGGAAAGCCGGGCATGGAAGGGATAAGAAGCTTTCCGCTCAACCTTGATACCGTGAAATACTCTCCTGGATACCAGTGGTTTCCGTTCAGATTTGCGAAGGAACTTTCTGATAATCCTGTCCTGACGCCGGGCCGTTACTGGATAATTTTGAGAAAATCTAAGGATGCGATCGTGAATTGGTTTTATATCCCCGGCAATCCTTACGGCGATGCGGATGATACCCGCTCAACCAGCCAGGGGATTGACTGGTTAGACATATTAAATTACGATTTTAACTTCAAGGCAGCAGGGGTGTATTTGGAATAAGGAGGTATCAGGTGAAGGTCTTTACAGAAGAGGAACTAAAGCAATACGACGGAAGCCAGCAGGGGAAGCCGATACTCTTTGCTTACAAGGGCAAGGTCTATGATATTACGGCCAGCCCTTTATTCCTGGATGGCCTCCACTTTGAGCATTATGCCGGCATGGATTTGACCGATTATATGGCCGATGCGCCCCACAAAGATGAGGTGCTGGAAAAATTAAGGGTAGTTGGCGAATATAAGGGAGGATAAAATACAGGCTAAAAGGTTGGAGGGGGAGGGGGAGGCATTTCTATTCGCCATTCTCTGCAATCCGGCCGGCAAGATTAGCCTCCGAACCATATCTGTATATTGTTTTATATGCCTCATAATAACCTATTACTCTTTCCACATATTTTCTTGTCTCCTGATATGGGATATTTTCCACAAATTCATCCGTATCAAGCCCGCCCCATTTTTTCAGCCACTCGTCCACTGCATTGGGGCCTGCATTATATGCAGCAACAGCAAGAGGGAGATTACCTTTAAATCTCGTAATCATTGTTTTAAGATACCATGCGCCAAAACTTATATTAATGGCCGGTAGAAACAGTTTATCTTGTTTAAATGACGGGTGAGAAAGTTTTCTGGCTATCATTTCTCCTGTGCCCGGCATTATTTGCAGCAAGCCGACTGCCCCTGCGCCTGAGACTGCCTTTTCGTCAAATTCACTCTCCTGCATCATTACTGCATAGACAAGGAGAGGGTCTATTTGCAATTCATTGGCAGCACTCTCCACCAGTTCTTTATAGCCTTCAGGAAAGGCAAGTTGGTATGCGAAATCAGTAAAATCATATGATAAACTCCTCGCTGAAATATAGGAATGATGAAAATCACCTGCCTGCCTGTATAGTAAACTTATATTTATCGGGTCTTGCCTGTAGTTCATGGACGCCAATTCCTTTAATGCAAGGTTGTTCAGCCCAAGCCCTAATAATCTCTGCGCCCTTTGCATAGGCAGAGACTCATATGAATTTTGGCTCTCATATTTTTGGATTTTAAAATTCACCTCCTGCAGTTCGTGACCTGAAATCTCTTCCAACGCCTTTCTGCTCTTGACAGAATAATAGACGGGTGGAAAACTATCTGCGGCAATCTTGAATAGCCTTGCAGCATTATCCTTTTTACCAAGCATAAGAGATATCTTCCCCTGCCAATATACTGCCCGCATCCTTAACGGCGAGTTTTCCAGAGGATTCAATGTTTCAAGGGATTCCTCCAAATTTCCCTGCGAGTATAATAGCCAGCTTATCTGCCACAGTGCATCATTTTTATAAGAAGATGAAGGGTTTTCTGCTATAAGTTGTTTTAAAAAAACAGCAGTCAGATTTACATCTCCTTCATCTTTTGCAATCATGGCAAGCCTATAGAGTGCCTCTCCTCTCAGGCCTCTGTCATTATATACAGATATAAAAGTCTTTAATACATCTCTGGCGGACTTGAAATCCTTTAGCTTAATATAAGCCCTGGCAAGATAGATGAGCGATTCCTGTCTTATTTTGCCGTCTCCAGCAGATGAGAATAATTCTTTAAAAATCTCCACGGCCTTTTTATAATTTTTTGCCTGATAAAATACCTGCCCGAGAAGGAAACTCATTTTGTCGTCATGTTTTAACGGGACATCATACGGAAACCACGGCGGGCCTTCAAAAAGATATGCCTTGCTTTCTTCAATAGCCTTTCCATAATTTCTTGCCTTTAATAAGCCCTTTGCCCTCGTAGAGAATTCATCTATGTTTAATTTTCTGACCTCGCCTGATAAGACCTGGGAAATAAAAGAATTATCGCTATATTCTGCTTGCGGGAATTCGGTCAGTAATCTTTTAATAAAAGGAAAGGCTTCTCCCTGTCTGTTGCTCTGCATTAAGAGAGGGATAAGTTTGTAAAGGATGTGCGGGGTTTGAGGGTTATCCGAATGTCCGGTTAAAAGCCCTTTATAGGTATTTATGGAGTTTGCCGCATCGCCCTTTGCAAGGTAGATGTCGCCGATTTTTTCTTGGGCAGAGGGTTCTAACGGGCCTTTAGGATTGTAGTTGATGCAGGCAGTGAATGCGTTTAATGCCTCGTCAACTTTATTAAGAGATAGATATGCCTCTCCAAGATAATACAGGGCATAGTCGGAGAGGATAGTATCTCCTTTTCCTGCTGATTCCAGATAACCTATTGCCTTTTCAAAGCTGCCGTCCTGGTATGCCTTGTAGCCAAGGGAGAGGTTATTTTCAGGTTCTCCTGCATGGATATTAGGCACAGCAACAAAGATATACGAGGCGACAACAAAAGATATTATGTGTTTTATATCAGGCATGAGATAAAAGTAACACAGCTGTTAGTAGTTGTCAATTTAACCCTAAATGCGCCTTTCCTTGACTTCTCCTCATAAGTTGTTTTAAACTTCATAACCGGCGCTTTGTTTTGTGACTAAATGGAGAGGAAGAATAGAATATGAGCCCCTCAAATCTATCCATAAATGGTTTTAAATCAGCAGGCATCTGCTGCGGAATAAAGAAGGACGGGGGAAAAGACCTTGCCCTGATATATTCTGAATTGCCTGCCACTCTTGCAGGTGTGTTTACAAAAAATAAAATAAAGGCAGCGCCTGTCCTTATTGATATGCAGAGGATTAAAAAAGGTCTGTGTCAGGCAATAATTATAAACAGCGGCAATGCCAATGCCTGCACAGGCAAAAAAGGCATGGAAGATGCAAAAAGCATGGTCGCGGCAGTCGAAGATGCGCTTGGAATAAAAAAGGGTTTTGCAATGGTCTCGTCAACAGGGGTTATTGGGCAGAGGCTCCCGATTGACAGGCTAAAAAAAGGCATTCCAAAACTTGTTTTCTCCCTTTCATCAAAAGGCTGGAATGATGCAGTTAATGCGATTATGACAACAGACGCATTTCCAAAGATTGCGTTTGAAAAATGCAGAATAGGCGGCAAAGATATTACTGTTTTAGGTATCGCCAAGGGCGCGGGTATGATATGCCCGAATATGGCTACTATGCTGGCATTTATCGTAACTGATGCAGAGGTAGAAAGAAAAACATTGCAATCGGCTTTGAAAAAAGCGGTTGACAAATCATTTAACTGCATAACAGTGGACGGAGATACATCAACTAATGATACTGTGTTGCTCATGGCCAATGGAAAAGCAGGGAATAAGCACTTTACAGTTCACAGTTCACAGTTCACACCTTTTTATCAGATGCTTGAAAAGGTCTGTCAGAGTCTTGCAAAGATGATTGTAAGGGATGGTGAAGGTGCAACAAAGCTATTGGAGTTTAATGTTAGCGGCGCAAAGACAGATAAAGACGCAAAAAAGATCGCAGAGACTGTTGCCAATTCGCCTCTTGTGAAGACGGCATTCTTTGGCGAGGATGCCAATTGGGGAAGAATAATTGCTGCAATAGGCCGTTCAGGCGCATATGTGAAAGAAGAAAAGATAAATATATATTTCAATGGTGTGCCTGTTGTGTTAAGAGGTCTTGACGCAGACAGAGAAAGGGATGCGGCAAAGGCTGTTAAGAATGAGAATATATGCGTAAAGATTGAGATGGGTTTGAGCAAAGGCAAAAAGACAGTCTGGGCAAGCGATCTGTCGTATGATTATGTAAAGATAAATGCGGCGTATAGAAGCTGAAAAAAGAGTCAGAGAGTCAGAGTGTCAAAGAGTCAGAGCAATATCAAAAAGTTTGACTCTATGACTCTTTGAATCTTTGACTCTAAACCGGAGGTTTTTATGGAAGGTTTGGCAAAAGAGGCAGACAGGTGGTTTAGGCAGGCAGAGAATGATCTGAAGTCAGCAGGATGGAGCCAGCAGGGCGGTTTTTACGCGCATGCGTGTTTCTGGGCTCAACAAGGTGCTGCAAAGACGCTGCGGGCATTCCTGTTCATGCAAAAGGAGGATGCAAGGGAGACTCGTTCTGTCAGCGAACTCCTTGAAAGGTGCCTTACATACGATGAAGACTTTAAGGCAATTGTTGAATCCGGCAGCAGATTAGATATATATTACAAGACAAGCCGGTATCCTGACAGCCTTCCAGGCGGCATACCTGCCGAGATTATATCTGCCAGAGATTCCAAAGAGGCGATAAAGATCGCATCGGATATTTTTGCCCTTGTGGAGGAAAAGAGAAAGACGTATATTCCGGAAGTGATGTGAAACAGAGTCAAAGATTCAAAGAGTCATAGAGTCAAAATTTTGCTGCTGTTTCAATTACTCTGACTCTGCGACCCTCTGACTCTTTGACTCTATCAAAAGGAGTCCTATTGCCAGATACCTTAATTTACATCTTCACATTTATTTTCGGCAGCATTGTAGGAAGTTTTTTAAATGTCTGCATCCACCGCATCCCAGAAGGCAAATCAATAATATTTCCTCCATCCTCTTGTCCGAATTGCAATAATCCTATTGCATTTTATGATAATATTCCTATTGTAAGTTATATTGTCCTTCTTGGCAGGTGCCGTAGCTGCAAAACTCCTATCTCGCTGCGGTATCCTTTTGTGGAATTTTTAACAGGTCTTTTTGCTATAATGCTTTTACATAAATATGGTTTTTCAGTGATGTTTTTTATCTATTTTCCCTTTGTGTCAAGCCTTATCGTAATAACATTCATAGATATTAAATATCGGATAATTCCTGATGTTATAAGTCTTCCCGGGATTGGTGTAGGCTTGTTGGCTTCTTATTTTTTGCCTGTCGGGATATTGAATTCTGTCATAGGGGTTTTAGTCGGAGGCGGAACCCTTTTTCTGATTGCCTTTAGCTATCACTTTGTTACAGGCAGGGAAGGCATGGGTGGCGGAGATATAAAGCTCCTTGCAATGATAGGCGCATTTCTTGGTTGGAAAGCCGTTATAATAACCTTATTCACAGGCTCGTTTATTGGCGCTGCTGCCGGGTTTGTATTGATGCTGGCAAAAGGTAAGGACAGCAAATACGCCATACCCTTTGGTCCGTTTCTTGCCGTAGGCGCGCTAATTTCCCTCTTTTTTGGAGAATACCTTATAAAATGGTATTTATCGGGTATGCGGGCGGGTATGTGAGCTATGGATAAAATAAAAAAAACTTGGGGCATAAGAGGCCAGCTTATTGCAGGACTTACGCTTGTAACAGTGGCTGCCATAGCCCTTCTTGGATTTTTAAGCATCAAGATGCTGGAATGGAGCGCCTTGTTCAGAAAGGCTAAAGAGGCAGAGGTCATTGCCGCGGTTGTTCAAACATTTGTTCAGGACAGGCAGGGGGCAGAGGCAAAGGGGTTCAGGGATTTTGTAAAAAGTATTATGGAAAAAGGCATAATAAGAGATATGAGCATAACAGATGAAAAGGGAAGGGTATTTTTTGTTACAGGTGAGGGTGTGCTGACAGACAAAGACGAGGGGAGGCTGCTCTTTTCTGTTAAAGGATTAGCGGTGAAGACTACAGGCGGGGGGTGGTTTGAGGGGGTTGGAAAGGAATTGTTTATATCAACGTCCTTGAAGCAGGGGTCGGGGGCAGGGGGCCTGGGGCTTGGGAGATTAGTTTTTTCCATGCCTCTTTCGGATATAAAGGAAGAGGGCGCAAATTTCAGAAGGTTTATCTTTTTCTACTCCTTGTTTGATTCGCTCATTATAATAACGTTAGGCGTCTATCTATTTTCCAGAGGCATAATAAGGCCTATGGCTCTTCTTAAAGAGACCGCTGAAAGTATAGCCGGCGGCAGACTTGAACATAGGGTAAATATAAAGCCCTCCAATGAGATAGGGAGTTTTGCCTTATCTTTCAATATAATGGCTGATAAACTTGAGGAAAAGATAAAGACATTGGAAAGGCTTAATAAAGAACTTACAGCCATGCAGGGAGAATTGATAAGGTCTGAAAAACTTGCCACTGTTGGAAGGCTTGCAGCAGGCATTGCCCATGAGATAGGAAATCCTCTGGGCGCAATACTCGGTTATGTTGATATACTCAAAAAAGGCGCAGCCCCCCCCATCACCGTAGCCGCAGGTTTTAGCCTGCATAATGAGGAGGCGCTGGAAATACTTACACGGCTTGAGAAAGAAATATTAAGGATTGACATCATAGTGAGGGGCCTTCTTAATTTTTCAAGACCGTCGATCCCGCTCAGCGGGACGAAAGAGGCTATGCATAATATTGATATAAACCGGACAGTAGAAGATTCCGTTGAAATACTTTTGCCGCAGTTTTCTGCAAACGGCATATCATTTGACCTAAATCTTGACAAGGATGTACCAAATGTCTTCATTGATGATGGCAAGCTTAAACAGGTTCTGCTGAATATATTCATCAATGCAAAGGATGCGATGCCTGAAGGCGGAAAGATATTTATAAAAACAGAGGCCAGACCTGCCCCTGCAAGCCTGCCCCTGCAAGCAGTAAGCAGGGGTAGTAAGCAGGGGGGACAGCGCTCAGAGGTCAGGAGAAGAAAAAACGATATGGCAGATGCGGACATTGCAGGCATACGCATTCAAACTTTGGGCCGCAGCTATGTTATAATTTCTATTACTGATACTGGAAGAGGCATCAGGGAAGAAGACATCGGCAAGATATTCGACCCGTTTTTTACAACAAAAGAGCAAGGGAAAGGGACAGGTTTGGGGCTTGCAGTATCGCTTGGAATTGTTCAGACATTTGGCGGAGATATAAAGGTGAAGAGCGAAGCGGGAAAGGGAACTATCTTTGAGATTTTACTGCCTACCATACGATAGATTTTGTAGTTGCTCAATTTATTGAGCGTATTGTAACTCAAGGCTTTAGCCTTGAAAAACTCAAACCTGAAGGTTTGAGTTACAAGCGCCGATAAATCGGCAAACTACGGTTTAAAAAACTATGAAAATTTTAATCATTGACGACGAAGATTCCATGCGCCACATGCTTTCCATAATCCTGAAAAAGGAAGGCTATGATGCGGTTTCTGCAGAAAGCGGCCGGCAGGCAATTAAGATGCTGGAGAAGGAAGATTTTGATTTTATACTCTGCGATATAAGGATGCCGGAGATGAACGGGATGGAATTTCTAAAAAGCCATCAGCTATCAGCTATCAGCCATCAGCCTGTGGTCATTATGATGTCCGCTTACGGCGCCATTGACACAGCAATCGAGTGCATGAAACTCGGCGCATACGATTATATTTCAAAGCCATTTAAGACAGATGAGATTATACTTACATTAAAAAAGGCAGAGGAGAGAGAAAGGCTTAAACGGGAAAACACAAGATTTAAACATATTGCCGAGCAAGAATATGACCTCAAGAATATTATCACAGAAGATAAACAACTACTTGAAATATTTAAACTTATAAAGAAGGTGGCAGACTATAATACCACTGTCTTAATCACGGGAGAAAGTGGTACCGGAAAAGAGCTCATAGCAAGGGCTATCCATTATCATGGTAAAAGAAAGGATAAGCTCTTTGTTGCTGTAAACTGTGGCGCGATTCCAGCAATGCTTCTTGAGAGCGAGCTCTTCGGTCATGTCAAAGGCGCATTTACTGATGCTGTAAGAAATAAGCCGGGTCTTTTTGAAGAGGCAGATGCAGGGACTATGTTTTTAGATGAGATAGGCGAGCTTCCAAAGGAGCTTCAGGTAAAACTTTTAAGGGTGATTCAGGAGGGTGAAATAAGAAGGGTTGGCGATTCTAAATCTAAAAAAATAGATGTTAGGATTATAGCCGCAACTGCCAGAGACCTGTCAGAAGAAATCAAGAAAGGCAGTTTCAGGGAAGACCTCTTTTACCGCCTGAATGTTGTAAACATAAATCTGCCGCCGCTGCGGGAGAGAAAGGGAGATATACCAACCCTTGCCTGGCATTTTTTAAAAATATACTCTGATAAATTCGGCAAGCCGCTAAAAGGCATAGATAAAGAGGCGATGGATGCCATTTCAAGCTATCAATGGCCCGGGAATGTAAGAGAATTGGAGAATGTGATGGAGAGGGCAGTGATACTTGAAGACGCTGATGTAATAACACAGAAGAGCCTTCCGTTTTTTAAGACACCAGCCCCCGGTCCCCAGCCCCCGGGTCTTTCTATAAAGAAGGCGGAAGAGGTTGTTGAAAAAGAGCTTATAAAAAAAGCCCTTGACGCAACAGGCGGCAACAAGACCAAGGCAGCGGAGCTTTTAGAGATTAGCCACAGGGCGCTTTTGTATAAGATAAAGGGGTATGGGTTGTAAGTTTCTTAATCTTTTGCTATAGTTGAATTTGAGTTATCATCAAACGTACTATGAGGCTGGGATAATAAAATCAATAATCCTTGATGGTCTGGAGATAGACCTCAAAGAAATCTTTACAGGTTTGCGGGACAAATAATAAACCTTTTTGCAGGAGAGCCCCTTGAATAAAGAAGCAGATGAGAAAGAGGTTTTATCAGAGCTAAAGCATGCCATTATGGAGATTTGCGGCAAACAGGTAGTCAGGTTTGTGCTTTACGGCTCAAGGGCAAGGGGGGATTACGACAAAGAGTCGGATATAGACATAGCGATTGTTGTCAGGGGTATGACAAGAGAACTTAAAAACCGGATATTAGATGCTGTGTGTGACATAGAGATTAAATATCTTACTCCCCTTTCAACTCTTGTCTTTTCCGAGGAGGATTTTGAGTTTCTGAAAAGCAGGGAGAGAAGGATAGCCCTCGATATCGAAAGGGAAGGGATACCGTTATGACGGAAGGGAATAAGAAAGACAATATCAAGATTCAACTTGAGAAGGCATCCGAAATTTTAAAAGAGGCAAATTTGCTTTTTGAGAATAACCTTGTAAGAGGCGCAGTTTCAAGGCTCTATTACTATCTGCTTCACACTGTCCGGGCGCTCCTTCTCACCAAAGGGCTTGAACCCAAAAGCCACGAAGGGGTGTTGAGGGTTTTCGGGCAATATTTTATAAGAGAGGGGATACTGGAGGCAAGGTTTTCCCATATATTCGCAAGGCTGATGAAATACAGGGAGGAGGCTGATTACAACCCTGCCTATGTCGTTTCAAAAGATGATTTTGTGGAGTTCAGAAAAGAGGCAGAGGTTATGTGTGACAAGATAAACAGTTATCTGAAGCAGAAGGGATATGCCTGATAACGTCAAAATGTGGGAGTTGTAATAGGTTTTCTTATTCGGTTTGTTGCTATGAAAAATTTTCATAGTTTGCGCAAAATTTAACACTTCTTTAAATTATACTTCCTTAAGAATCCCTTAATTTTCAATGAGTTAACTTTGTATATTATCTGGCATAGATGTTGCATTGTTATTTAAGCAGGAGAATAGAGGATGAAGGATGAAAAGGGTTTTTCACTGATAGAACTGCTTATAACCATTGCTGTAATGGCTACTTTGACTGCGATAGCGGTATTGGGCACCGAGGGTATAAGGACAGGCTACAGAGTCAGGGGCGCTGCAAGGCTTGTTTATGGGGATATGCAGATGGCAAGGTTAAGTGCAATAAAAGGTGGTAGAAAATGGGCAGTCTGTTTTTCTGCCGGTAACACCGTATTTACATCCTACAGCATAAGAAACACCCCTGGGGCTGATAATAACCTATGCACAGGGGACGATCCCACCACTGGTGCTGCGCCGTTCTATCGTAAAGATGTTGATCTTTCCTCGGGAGATTATTCTACTCTGACATTTAACGAGAATTTTACCGGAACTAATGTAGAATTTAACCCTAACGGTACTGCATCAAGCGGTAATCTAACGATTACAAAAGGTACAAGGACTATAACAATTACGGTTAGTGGAAATACAGGCAATATAAGAATGTAGTAGAATAAGGTGGAGGGATATGTTGAATCAAAAAGGTTTCACCCTTTTAGAGGTTCTGATAGCTATTGTTATTCTTTCTATCGGCCTTCTTGGTGTTGCGGCGATGCAGACTACAGCGATATTAGGCAATACCTCTGCCATGAATAGGAGTCGCGCCATTGGTCTTGCAGAGGAGATGGCGGACAGGGTAAGGGTAAATGCGGGTAGCACACCGAATATTTACGACGCGATTGACACGAGCGGCGTTTGCGGAGGGAGCGAACCTGCCCTCGGAGACTGCACACAGTGGCAGGCAAGGCTCCAGGCATCGGCACTTCCAAATGCCTTTGGCACGGTTGCCGTTACAATGGATTCCCCGATTCCAAAGGCTGCAACAATTACTATTACCGTTACATGGGGGATAGGCGCAACCGGCAGCGCAACAATCACAACTATTATGGAGACATGGCTAACTTAAAAGACAGGGATCAGGGGTCGGGGGCCAGGGAACAGGGAACGAAAAAACTGGAAACGAAACAGGGGTCATGTATCAGGAGATAAAGCAATGGATATTAAGAGTTATCAAGATTTAGAAGTATGGCAGAAGGCAATGGATTTAGTCATGGAGTGTTACCAAATGACAAAAACTTTTCCTAAAAGTGAAACCTATGGAATAGTCAGTCAATTACAGCGCGCGGCCGTATCTATTCCAGCCAATATTGCTGAAGGGAGAAGTCGTCAACATACAAAGGAGTTTATCCAACACCTATCTATAGCATATGGGTCGCTTGCAGAATTAGAAACTCATATTCTGCTTGCTGAACGTCTGAATTATATAGAGGAAGAACAGGTAAAGGGGATTATGTCACAGGCAGCAGAACTTGGTCGAATGTTTAATGGGTTGCAAAAATCTTTAAGGAAAAGGGTTCAGGGTTCAGAAAGCAATTCTCTTATATCCGATCCCCGACCCCTGATCCCTGACCCCTGTAACAAAGGTTTTTCTCTTGTTGAACTCTTAATAGCAATGGTTATTGCCTCTGTTGTGGGGTTGGCAGGGATTTCCATATTCTCATCCAGCAACTGGTCGTATAAGACGCAGGAGGATGTAACAGAGGCGCAACAGAATGTAAGGGTTGCCACGGACAGGCTTACAAAGGACATAAGGATGGCTGGTTATGGCCTGCCTGACCCGCCGTTTTCGCTCTCCTTCACCGGTCTTCCAACCACATTTGTCGGTCAATCCGGCGGCAACATAACCTTGACTTCACCGATTACGGTCACAACCAGCGGCGGAGCAGGCGCCCCTGATAGTTTGACCATCCTTGGGATTGGGTATGAAGTTGGGACATTGGACACCACTACAGCGGTTGTTAATTGCGTCAATGGTATTCAGGCAAATATTAGCGGAGCTAACTGCATCCGACTCAGTGCCACTGCGAGCGTCCCTGCGGCTGATACAATTGATAGATTTTTCCCCGGGGGGGCGTTTAACAGTAATAGAATGCATATCAGCCTTGGAGGGGCAAAATACATAGCGCTTGCCGCGGCAGGCCAGACCGGTCAGGCTACCAGAACATTAGCATTGGGAAGCCCATCTACCCTTGATAGAGACTATCCTGACGGCACGTCCGTTTATATCGTACAGGCAGTTCAATATACGATAGTATCGGATACTTCTATTGCAGGATGTTCAAGTTCAAATCCGTGTTTGATAAGTTTGGATGCTACTGGACTCCGGGGAATGAACGGGGGAGCGCCTTCCAGACAACTCCTTGCTGAAAATATAGAGGACATTCAGTTTGCATACGGCATAGACGCAAACCCAAGGGACAAGAAGATAGACGATACAGACGGGGATGGCTCGTTCGAGGGTCTGGATTATATATTCGCCGAGGCGGGCGATACCTTATCAGATCCGTCAAGCATAATAGTTGTTCGGGCAACTGTTGTGGGAAGGACAAGGAATACAGATATTAAAGGGCAGACTGGTTTTAAGGCGCAGTGTTTCGAAGACCGCCCTGTTGATGCCGGCACTACTAACTGCACAGGCGCGGCATCCGATGGTTACAGGCGAAGGATATTGACAAAGGTTATAAAGATAAGAAATCCTAAGACAGGGGCGTAAAAGACAGTGGTCAGTGGCCAGTGGTCAGTGATCAGAAAAAGAGGTTCAATATGAAGATACTAAATAATGAAAATGGCGCAATCCTTATCACCATGCTCCTTCTTATGGTTATCGTAACCCTTCTTGGCGTGATTGCCATAAATACATCAACCATAGATATCCAGATAACAGGGCATTCAAAAAGGACATCGCTTGCCCTTCAGGGGGCTGATGCAGGGATTGATTTAGGCATACCGATTATTGAGAGCACTTTGGCTATGGGACAATTAAGCACATCCAGCGCAACAGTCTCTACTGCTATTACTTTTCCATCTGGTTCAGGAACTACTGCGAGTCTTAATGCAGCGGATACAGTAACCCTTGGCACAGAAATAACAGGTGGGACAAACTATCATACTGACACACCTTCGTCAGGAACAGACTTATCCATCACCAATCTAAACGGGGTTGGGGTCAATGTGGATATAGACAGGCTATATTCCTATGCGCTTCCAGGCGGCTCGCTCGAATTTGCGGCTGGGTATGAAGGCGTTGGGGCCGGCGCCGGAGGTGGTGGGGTGGGAATTTTATATAGCATAGATAGTCAGGGGACGATGTGAAAAGACAGTGATCAGTGGTCAGCGGCCAGTGGTCAGAGAGATTAAAAACGGGAGGTGCATATGAAACAGGTTTTGAAAATTATTCTAATATCATCGTTGTTTATGGTTTTATTTGGTTCTATGTTGTTGGCGCTGCCGGGAAAGACAGATGGCTCGGATTGGACAGAGGGGAAATTGGTGAAGATTATAGGGCTTGACAGCGCCGCTGCTGATAAGGCTAAAAAACCCGATTTGAGCAAAATAGAGATGATGATGGATGGGGGCAACATCTTTGGATTATCCCCTGATGTCAGAATAAAAGATGCAAAGGGAAATTACATCTCCATTGATACTTTGGAGCCGCCGTATGAGGTTCGGTACATTGCTGAGGATATGATGATAAAAGAGATAAATATTATTAAAGTTATTCCAAAATAACTTCTTATTTTATTTAGAACAGCAAGCTAAAGGAGGGAACATATATGAAACGGCTATCTATAATAACCATATTATTGGGAATGATTTTATGGACACCCCTTACTTGTAAGGTAATGGCGCAGACCATGTCGGATTATACATCCACGCCGCCGTTTATTTCCACATCAATACAGCCAAATGTGCTGCTTGTGCTGGATAATTCAGGCAGTATGAATGACGAGGCGTATGCTACTACTTACGATCCCACCCAATTCTCAAGCGGACAGTATTACGGCTTATTTGACGCTACCAAATACTACCAATACACAAACAACGGCAGATGGGAGATTTTTCCTGTTACAGATACTGATGGCGATGGTATTCAGACAGATGAAACCCTGCCTTCTGCGTCTGCCACAATTGCCAATCCCATTGCCAGCGGTAACCTTCTGAATTGGGCAACCATGAGCAGGATTAGTGTAGCTAAAAAGCTCTTAATCGGCGGCAAGGCCTCTCCCCGGTCCCCGGCAGGCGCGGTTACTGTGAAGCTTTTCGGTGAAACAACATGGGGGTTTCTCAAAACCTTTGATAACACAAGCTCAGCAAACCTCATTGCCCCGTTTACAGGGAATTACCGTTACAATGTGTCATCTACCGCCAACTTTTCTATGGTGCCGGTGGTAGCAGGCACAGACACTGTTTATACTTCTCCCAATGCAAATGTCTCTATCCCTGCCGGATGGACTGTTTTTCCTGCGGCTACTAATGCATGGGAGGATGTGGATGACACAATTTCTCCGACGATTTCAAACGACGCCGATACCACATATATCCAGGCTCAGGGCACTGCAAGTCCGGCTATGTTTGGTTACGACTATGCAGGCGCAAAAACCGGCACTATCACGAACGTGGGAGTTCGGGTAGTTGCGAAAAGTAATTGTAGCAGCACTCTCCTAAGACGAACCAGGGGTGTATTAAGAATAGGCGGGGTAGATTATGATTCTGGATTTACAGCTATAGCAACCTCATACCCGGCTACAGCATATTCATTCAACTGGGCTACCAATCCTGCAACAGGCGCCGCATGGCAGTGGTCAGATATTAAAGATATAGGGAACCCATCAGGTAATTTGGAAGGCTTTGGGATTAGACCAAATCAAAGCAATGCTGGTTGTTACCATCGCGCAACGCAGGTCTATCTGGTTGTTACATCCGGCACCCCATCAGGCGGGCCATACAATATTATTATTGACCAGGGCATGACGCCTGCAAGCGGGATTATTGATAATCTTAGCAGTGACGCAAGGTTTGGACTGGCGTATTACGCTAATTCGAGCAACGGCGGCCGCGTCCAGGAATATGTGGGTTTCGGCTCTGCGGTTAATATGATAACCTCCATAAGCGGTCTTGCTCCAAGCACGTGGACGCCTTTGGGCGAGACCCTATATGAGATGATAAGACACTTCAGGCAGGATGCGCCGTTTTATGCTAATGCCCCTGCAGATTATGCAACAGGCAATGTGTTTAATGACCCGTATTATTACAGATATTCCACATTGGCAGGTTCAGGACTTACTGACCAGTATGTGCCTTGCGCCAAGTCGTTTATCCTGCTGTTGACAGACGGCGAATCAACTCAGGATATAACTATGGATGCCAGCATAAAGGGTCCTCCGGGCTTTTCATGGGGCAAGGGAGTGAATACAGATGGAAGCTCAACCAGTTCAGCCGCGGGGCAGCCCAGACTTGGCGGGACGAATAATGGGCAGACCTATACATCCAGCGGCACAGATTATCTTGTTGATGCGGCATACTGGGCAAGGAGCACCGATGCGCGTCCAGGGGCATGCACCACTACCCCTACTTCTTGGCAGCAGTGCATACCAGGAACACAGAATGTCGTCATTTACCCTGTATTTATGTTTGGCAGCGGGTCCACACTGTTAAAGGACGCAGCCATATACGGTGGGTTTGAGGATATGAATGGAGACGGCAAACCTGGTCCGGATTTAAGAGAATATCTGCGGGACTCAAACGGAGATGGAAGTGTTACAGCTGCGGATGACCCGATTACCTATTTTGAAGGGGATGACGGCTTTGCGCTGGAGGCAAGTATTACAAATGCCATTGCCAGCATTATGAAAAGAAGCGCATCCGGCACATCGGTCTCTATATTGGCCACATCTCAGGAAGGCGAGGGCGCGCTTTATCAGGCATACTATTACCCTGAGAAGATAATGGATGACGGCACAAAGAGAAGCTGGCTTGGCTATTGCAGAGGCATGTTTCTGGATTCCTTTGGAAACCTGAGAGAGGATAGCGATGCTGACAGCACACTCATATTTAAGAATGACAAGATAATCAGGATGCGGCTTGATACCTCTACTAATGAGGTTAAGGCCGACCTGTATAATGATGTAAGCCCGGAGGACGGCGACGCGGATCCTGCCACTTTAAATGCTGATGGTTCAAAGATTGATACTGTGAATAACACCGTTGCTATAGACGCTGTAGCAACTCTCTGGGAGGCAGGTGAGAAACTTGCAAAGGATATAACCACGCGGAATATCTATACATGGGTGGATCTTGACAACGACGGCGTTGTTGACAATGGTGATTTTGGAGTATCACCGCTTCCTTCCGGCGAGGCATATCCATTTGTCAGCAGCAGCGCAACTGCGCTAAGACAATATATCAGGGCAGCGGACGATCCGGAATCTACTAATATAATAAATTTTGTAGCTGGCAATAATGTAACCGGATATCGAAATAGATGCATCCCAGTTACTGGGGCAACTACGGAAACAGGCTGCTCAGGAGCCACAGACAGGGTATGGGCGCTTGGAGACATTGTGTATTCAACCCCCACAACTGTTGCTGGTCCACGTGAGGGGTATGATCAAATCTATGGCATAGCTTCGTATACTAATTTTAGAAATTTATACAGAGACAGGAGAAATATAGTCTATGTCGGCGCAAATGATGGTATGCTCCATGCCTTTAACGCAGGGGTGTATACAGCAGGGGATAATGCAGTTACTACAGATGTAGAGCATGGCAAGTTTGTTCCAAATGCAACCACTGACTGGCCCGGTGTTGTAATGGGTTCAGAATTATGGGCATTTATTCCCTATGATAACCTGCCTCATCTAAAGTGGCTTACAGATCCAAATTATACCCATATTTATTACACCGACCTCAAGCCAAAGGTGACGGATGTAAGGATATTCTGCGACAGCGATGCAAGTTTAACTCCGCCTACCACGCCTAATTGTATTGATGGGCAGACCGGCGTATCTCACCCTGGCGGCTGGGGCACTATTCTGATTGCAGGCATGAGGTTTGGCGGAGGGGCGATAACTGCAGATATAAGCGGAACCACCAGGACATTCAGGTCTGCCTATTATGTCTTTGATATAACGAATCCTGAAAAGAAGCCGAAACTACTCTGGAGGTTTACTGACGCCAACCTCGGTTTTACAACCAGTTATCCCGGCATTATCCATATAAACAGCAGTCCTGAGAAGTGGTTTATGGTGGTCGGTTCAGGGCCTGACAATAATGTCCCTGCTGGCACACGGGGCTATGATGGGACAAGCACGCAGCAAGGCAGGATATTTGTCGTAAATCTTTTAAACGGGACAGCGGCAATTACATTTACCAATCTTGGAATAAACAATGCCGGCGCCGTCCTTGACGCCAATACATTCATGGGCGACCCGACTGTAATTGATGGCGATCTGGATTATACAACTGATGTAATTTATATAGGAAGCGCCACTTCTACAAACAGCGGGAAGGTATTCAGGATAAATACAAATCAGGATGCCAACCCGGCTAATTGGGCGTTATCAACCCTTATAAATCAGGGGAAACCGGTTCTTGTCGGGCCATCTGTGTCAAAGGACAGCCTTAATAACTTCTGGGTATTCTTTGGAACAGGGAGGTTTTTGGCTAGTGCTGATAAGACCAATTCTGACCCTCAAACCTTCTATGGTATAAAGGATGCATGTTGGAAAACGAATACGACAACAAGCCCTTGTCCTGCCTCTGCTAACCCATACCTGCAAACCGCTCTTCTTAATTCAAGCAATTTAGCAGTTTGCACATCCGCGGGCGGCGGGGGGATTTATGATACAAGTTCCGGAACTTGCGCAACCGGCACCCAGGCTTACAGTTCATATACCAACCTTCTTGCAACAGTAAGGGCAGGCTCAGGTTGGTATATAAATCTGGTTGACCCAACGACTCCGAGTGAGAGGGTTATTGCCAGAAGCGTTGTCCTTGGAGGTGTAGTCATTTTTACCGCCTTTACACCCAGCAGTGATATATGCGCCATGTTAGGGGATAGCAACCTATATGCCCTATACTATGAGACAGGGACAGCCTATAATAAACCTGTGATAGGCTATAGCGGGACTACTGTACTGAGAAGCAAAAGCCTTGGCAAGGGGATGCCAACTACAGTAGGTATTGCTGTGGGCAGTAAAACAAAGGGTTATATCCAGACTTCTACAGGCACAATAGTAGAGGTGGAAACAGAACCCGCCCTTGATGTGAGGAGCGGACCAGCAGGCTGGAGGGAAAAAGAGGGCGGCGGCGGGACAGTGGATATAGAGGAGATATATAAGCATATAGTTAAGTAGAAAGACAGGGGTCAGGGGTCGGAAAGACAGTGGTCAGGGGTCGGAAAGACAGTGGTCAGTGATTTTACTGATCCCTGACCCTCGATCCCTGTATCTATGGAGGGTATTTTTGGAAAAGAAGATATGGGAAGAAAGACGAAAGAAGAAGATTGTTCTGCCAAAGGAACCCGAATCTGAGAAAAAAGATTATAGAAGATGGACGAAGTATATTATTGCCGCTGTCTTTATTATCCTTTTATTTACCCTCTTAAGGGGCAAGAAAGAAAAGATAGAGATTCCAGGGCCGGAACAGGAATCAGGGGTCAGGGGTCAGGGGTCAGAAAAACAGGGGGCAGGGGTCGTGGCTCAGAGGTCAGTGAGTAGTCCAGTCGTTGAGCTGCCGCTGCCGCCTCCGCCTAAAAAAAATACCCCCCCGGAAGTCCTGTTAATAAAGTTAAGCCCAAAGATTGTTTACCAGGGAACCAAGATAAAGGCAGAGGTTTCAGGCAAGGATGCTGATGAGGATGATGAGGTTACCTATTTTTATGAGTGGCGGAGAAACGATACTGTCTTGCCTGATAATATCCAGCCGGAGATTGATACAAAGGATTTTAAGAAGGGCGAGCTTATAACCTTGTTTGTTACGCCGTTTGACGGCAAAGACAAGGGGAAGACCAGATTTTCCAGGACAATTGTTATTGTCAACAGGCCGCCTGAGATAATATCATTCCCGCCTGTGTCTGTTTCCAACGGGAAATATCTGTACGAGGTCAAGGCAAATGACCCGGATGGCGATGCGCTTACTTATTCTCTTGAAAATGCCCCGTCCGGCATGATAATTGATCCTGCAACAGGCATAATCCGATGGGATATCCCTGTTACGGCAGATTTAAAATCGGTTACTACCTACAATATAAAGATTGTGGTAAGCGATGGCGATGCCACGGCCTTTCAAGGGTTTTCCATGACCCCTGATGTGGAAATTAAATAACCGGTTCCCGTTCCTTCCTTTTATGTCAAATTATATCAAATTATATCTAAATTAAAAAAATACTTGACAAGTATTTAAAATTAGACTAAAGTTGGCATAAATTATGCCAAAGAATAATCTGAAAAAGATAAGAGAGAATCTCCTTATAAGCAAGGCTGAGCTTGCAAGAAAGGCCGGCATTTCTTCTCTTACCATAGACAGGGTTGAGAACGGCTATGGGTGCCGCGTGGATACTAAGCGGAAGATTATTCAGGCCCTTGGGCTTAAGCTTTCTGAAAAGAACAAGGTATTTAAGGAGTGATATAGAGGGAAATTATGGAGCTTTCGCTGTTTAAAAAAACCGATGTGGTAGGTCTGGATATTGGCTCCAACTCTGTAAAACTTATCCAGCTTGCCCCAACCAAAAAAGGGTGGAGGCTGTTAAATCTCGGCATAATCCAGCTTCCGCCAGAGGCTATTGTTGACGGCTCCATAATAGATTCTATGACTGTCATGAGCGCTGTAA
The DNA here is from genome assembly GCA_030690165.1 of Deltaproteobacteria bacterium. Lineage (NCBI taxonomy): Bacteria > Pseudomonadati > Myxococcota > Myxococcia > Deltaproteobacteria bacterium. Next base: position 152,840 of record JAUYHF010000007.1, read on the forward strand.
AGGACCTTGTCACCCAGCAGGGTATAAAGACTAAAAACTGCGTCTCCGCGCTGACAGGACATTCTGTTATTATCAAAAAGGTGAACCTCCCTGTGATGACTGAGGCAGAGTTGGGGGAATCTATTCAGTGGGAGGCAGAGCAGTATATACCCTTCCCCATAACAGATGTAAATATAGACTTTCAGATACTTGGCGCGGATACGGAAGGAAGAGGGCAGATGGAGGTAATGCTTGTTGCTGTAAAGAAGGATGTTATAAACGATTATACCAATGTCATAAAAGAGGCCGGGCTCCTGCCTGTGATTGTTGATGTGGATTCCTTTGCGCTGGAAAATATGTTTGAGATGAATTACTCCATTGCGCCTAATGAAAATATAGCAATAGTGAATATCGGCGCAACCATTACAAGCATAAATGTTCTCCGCAGCGGCGTAACTATATTTACAAGGGCAATACCTCTTGGCGGGAACCAGTTTACGGAAGAGATACAGAAGGCCATTGGCATAAGTTTTAAAGACGCTGAAGCCATAAAGCTTGGCGGAGAGGTGAGCGGCATAGACGCAGGCGGCGTCCCTCAGGTGATTGAGCGGGTCTCAGGCAATGTTGCCCTTGAGGTTAAGAGGAGTATAGATTTTTTCCTCGGCGGCGCCCCCGGAATGTTTATCAGCAAGATTTATTTGAGCGGGGGCTGCACAAAGACAAAGGGCTTGCCGGCTATTATACAGGAGAGGACTGCAATACCTATTGAGATAGTCAACCCCTTTACCGGCGTGGAAGTAAGTCCCAGGAAATTTGCCCCTGATTATATTAAGGATATTGCGCCGTATTTTGGGGTTGCCGTCGGTCTGGCTATCAGGAAGGTTGGCGACAAATGATAAGGATAAACCTTTTACCAGTAAGGCTTGCAAAAAAGAAGGAGTCAATAAGGCAGCAGGCATCTGTGGCAGGTCTGAGCATTGTGCTGCTCTTTATAGTTCTTGGGGTTTTTTACTTTTCCATTACTAAGAGTATAGCTGAACTCAACGTCTCCATATCCGTCGAAGAAAAGAATATCGCCCAGTTTGATAAAGAGATAGGGGAATTAAAAAATGTTGAAAGCGAAAAGAAGGCGATTTTGGAAAAGCTGAATATAGTCAAACAGCTTGAGATAGACAAACGACGGCACTTAAAGATATTTTCTGACATTACAGCCGCAATCCCTGAAAAACTGTGGATTGACTCTCTGAAGGATTCCGGACAAACTGTTACGCTGATTGGTTTTGCCGGGGCTGATGATATAGTGGCGGATTTTATGCGCCAGCTTGAAAAAACCCTTGTTTCATGGAAGGTTGAGCTTGAGGTTATAAATCAGGTGGAAAAGGAAAAAATAAAACTGGCGGGTTTTACTATCAGGCTTGAAGCGCCAAAAGGGCCGCCGCCTGCGGCCAAACCCAAGGCATAGTTGTAGCTCAAGGCTTTAGCCTTGATAAACCTTCAAACCTGAAGGTTTGAGCTACAAATAGACCTTCTAAAGGAGTCTTGTGCCAAAGTTTGATGTAGATATAATACTTAAATTGTCCCTTTCTAAAAGGCTTTTGATACTTGGGGCTGTCGTGCTTGTTATAACAGGGGTTTTTTATTATTTTTTATACGGCGCAAAATTAAATGAGAAAATCGCCTTAAGCGCAAAATTAGAGGGGTTTAAGAATACAGTTTCGGAAAAACAGAGGTTAGCCGCCAACCTTCCCAAATTAAAAAAAGAGATTGAGGATCTGAACAACCAGTTCAAACTGGCGCTTGAGGCCCTGCCCAACGAAAAAGAGATCGCCAATCTTCTCGAAAGCATATCTGATGCGGCTAAGACCGCAAGACTGGATATATTGACCTTTAAGCCGGGAAAGGAAACCCCAAAGGGTTTTTATGCCGAAGTGACGATAGATATGAAGGTGGAGGGCGGATACAACAGCGTTATTTCCTTCTTTGAAAAGGTTGCAGGGATGCCAAGGATAGTTAATATAAACGGCTTAAATATAACAAGCGGTAAAGAGGTCAGGGGTGATATTATGATGTCAGCTACTTTTGCAGCGACGACATTTAAGTTTCTGCCTCAGCCGGAGGCGAAGAAATAATATGGGTAATTTACAAGTCACCAGTTATAAGTCACCAGTCACCAGTCACAAGACTAAAAACTCAAGTCTGGTGACTTTGTGTCTGGCGACCTTGTGTCTGGCGACCTTGTGTGTCGGTTGCCAGCAAGGCGCGCCGCCACAGCCCCCTGCGGCAGAGGTAAAAAAAGAGGCTCCGAAACCGGAGACTGTGCCTATTGCTGGAGAGGCAAAAAAAGAAGAGAAGGCTCCGCCTAAAGCGGATGAGGTAAATCCGCAGAGAAATCCTTTTAAAACATTTATTGTTAAAGCAACCGAGAGGCCGTCAGTTGTTGCGCCAAAGACGCCTTTACAGAGGTATGAACTGGAGCAGCTAAAATTAGTGGCAATAATGTGGGGCATTAACAGCCCCGCAGCCATGGTGGAGACACCGGACGGCAAAGGCTATTCAATAAAAAAAGGATACCTTATCGGGAACAGGGAAGGAAGGGTTAAGCGGATTGAAAAGGACAGGGTGATAGTGGAGGAGAGGTTTACAGAGGCCCGCGGCGAGGTTGTAACCAACGAGTTTGAAATAAAACTGCCGCTGCCCAAAGGAGAGGAGGAGTTAAGATGAAAAATAAAAATGTAAAATGCAAAATGCAAAATACAAAAGGTTTCCTTCCATATTTTATATTCTGCCTGCTGCTTACTATATTTTTTACAGGTTGCGCGCCTACTAAGTCGCAGATAAAGAGTGGAGAGGGAGTGGAAAAGGCAGCCATTGAGAAGATTTCGGTTGTTGGAGGGGGGAGGGAGATATTGATAGAGGCTTCAGGGCCTATAACCTACACTGCCTTTAAGCTTTCTGACCCGGCAAGGCTGGTGCTGGATATTCCAGGGGCAGATATAGAAAAGGTAAAGGCCCCGATGGATGTTAATAATGAGTTTATAAACAGGATTGTTGTCGCAAGCTACGGGGAGGAGGGAATGGCGCCCATTTCCAGAGTGGAAATAGGGTTAAAGGAGAGGGTAGCCAGTGATGTAAAGCTCGCAGAAGGCAGTATTCTGGTGGCTTTGAATTATGAAGTTATTCCCCAGCATGAGGCTGAGACACCTGTTGTGGTTGAGCCCCAAGTGGCAGAGGAAAAGGCCGCCGAGGCGCCGCCTTTAACAGAGCCCCTCCAGCAGGAGATTGCAAAAAAAGAAGAAGCCATAAAGGCGGCTGTGGAAGAGGCCGGCCCTGCCCTTGCTGAGGCTGAAAAGAAAGAGATAAAAAAGGCTGACAAATTGTTGAAGATAGAGACGAGGAAGGAAAAGAACCGCACAATAATAAAGGTGATTGGCAACGGGCCGATAGGCGATTTTAATGCCTTTACAATGGATAAGCCTGCGCCGTCAAGGATTGTTGTGGATGTATGGAATGTTAAGAGTTCAATTCCGGGAGACGGTCTTGCTGTAAGCAGTCCTTATGTAAAGAAGGTAAGGGTAGGTGAACATCCGGATAAGGTGAGGCTCGTGTTTGATTCAGGCCAGAAGAATGTGCCGCCCTATACAATAGAGAGGGTTGACAACTCCCTTGTAATAACTGTCGGCAGGATTGATGTAAAGAAGCCTGAAACAGCCGCAGTAGTTGCTCCGGTAACTGCGCCGCAAGAGCCTCCTGTGGAAACAGCACAGCAGCCTTCGGCAGCCGTGCCCGCTCCTGAACCTGTAAAGGCCGATTATGCAGAAATCAAGGCGGTTGATTTCAAGCAGCTTGCGGATAAGGCAAGGCTTATTATAACTGCGTCAAAGAAGATAGAATACAGATTGTTAAAATTACCGGATGAAACAGGACTGGCGCTGGATATTAAGGATGCTATAATACCTGACGAACTCAAACGGACACTCGACGCCTCTGACCTTAACACGCCAGTGGCCAGCATAAGCTCATTCCAGGCGACTACTGAGTCTGCAAAGGATGTCCGTATACTTGTTAAATTAAAAGAAAAGGCTATTTATGATATTTCACAGGAAGGCGAAAGAATACAAATAGATTTTCCGCTGCTCGCAGCGGCGCAGGCGGTTCCAAAGATGGCAGAGATAAAAAGTCAGGAGTCAGAGCTCAGGGGCCTGCCCCCGAATGTTTCTATCGGGGGTCAGGAGATAAAAGAAACAAAGCTGGCAGAAGATGCTATAAACAAGGAACAGGCATCAGGCTATACAGGACGCAAGATTTCTCTGGACTTTAAGGATGCTGATATAAGTAATATTTTGAGATTGATGGCAGAGGTCAGCAATCTGAATATTATTGCGGGCGAGGATGTTAAAGGCAAGGTTTCGTTAAGATTGATAGATGTTCCATGGGATCAGGCATTCGAGATCATATTAAAAACAAACGGTCTTGGCAAGGTTCAGGAAGGGAATGTAGTAAGGATTTTGCCCCTTGCTAAGATAAAACAGGAGAGTGAAGATGCGCTTGCCTCTAAAAAGGCAAAGGAAAAACTTGAAGACCTTGAGATAAAATTGCTGTCTGTCAACTACGCAACTGCCAGCGCTTTAGAATCCCAGGTCAAAGGCTTATTAAGCGATAGGGGGACTGTTACAGTAGAGGCAAGGACGAATACGCTTATTATTAAAGATATCCCTGCCAATATAGCAAAGGCAGTGGACATGGCAAAGAAATTGGATACGCCGACGCCGCAGGTCTTGATAGAGGCAAGGATCGTAGAGGCGCAGAGCAGTTTTGCAAGGGACCTCGGTGTGCAGTGGGGCGCTGCTACTCTTACAACAAGCAAAAATAAGTTTAGCAGCGGGTTTGGCAGCGCTTCGGCTACCCCATCGCCCACCCTTACCCCCACTAGTACCACTACCACCCCCACTACCCCCAGTTTTATCAGCTCAGGGGGGCAGTTCTCATCGCAGCCTAATTTTGCGGTAAGCCTTCCTGCGGCGGGCGCTGCAGGGACATTGGGCGCAATGGGTTTTTCGTTCGGTAAACTTATAGGCGACCCGTTTCTTTTAGACCTCCGCATATCAGCCGGCGAAAAAAATGGTTTGACAAAGACCATATCAAGGCCGAGGATTACCACACTGAATAATAAGGAGGCCAAAATATCTCAAGGCGACTCAGTGCCATTTGAAACAACATCTTCTTCTGGCACACAAACCTCTTTTATTGATGCAACACTTGAACTCATTGTTACTCCGCATATAACCCCGGACGGCAGCGTGAGCATGAAAATCAAGGCCAGCAGGAACTCAATAGGCTCTTTCAGATCTGCTGCCGGTACGCCGAGCATAAGCAAAAAAGAGGCGTCTACAGAGATAATTGTAAAAAGCGGGGAGACAGCGGTTATCGGCGGCATTGTGATAGAGGATAAGTCAGATACCGGCAGCGGCATACCATGGCTTAAGGATATCCCTATACTCGGCTGGCTCTTTAAAAACAAATCAACATCAGAAAGCCAGACAGAGCTCCTGATATTTATTACGCCGAATATTGTAAGCGGCGAAGTGGAGTTGTCGCCAAGTTAATGGATGTATGAAACATCCATGAGCCTTTGGCTCACAAAGAAGGATGAAAATTAACCCCACCCTCACCTGAAACATCCATTGAGGATGTTTCAGTCCTCTCCCTGAGGGAGAGGAGACTTTTTTGTTCCCTCCCCTTCAAGGGGAGGGTTAGGGTGGGGATGGGGTAAAGAGGGTATTTTCAGGTGAAAATATCGTTTTAAATGCACCCTCAAAGGGTGCATTTTTTTTGAAGAATATGATATGATACCTTTTTTGTCATTCCCGCATATTTTTAGCGGGAATCCATATTCGTTCCTGCTAAGGCAGGGAACCGGATAAAATCAAAACATGGATTTCCGATAAAGGCTTCGGAAATGATAGAAAGAAATAGATTTTTTTATAGGAGCTCATATGCTGAGATACTTAACAGCAGGTGAATCACACGGTAAATATTTGACTGCCATTCTGGAAGGCGCGCCGGCAAATCTTAATTTGGCTGCGGATGATATAAATAAAGAACTAAGCCGCAGGCAGATTGGCTACGGCCGCGGCGGCAGAATGGCTATTGAAAAAGATGAAGCAGAGATTACATCGGGGGTAAGGTTTGGCAAGACCATAGGTTCGCCTATTGCTATGGTTATAAAAAATAGAGATTGGGAGAATTGGAAAGAGGTTATGAATACAGGGGTCAGGGGTCAGGGGTCAGGGGTCAAAGAGATTACCCATCCAAGGCCGGGCCATGCGGATCTGGCAGGCGCCTTGAAATATGGCCAGTATGATATTCGCAATATTCTTGAACGTTCCAGCGCAAGGGAAACCGCGGCGCGGGTTGCTGTTGGCGCAGTATGTAAAAGATTTCTGGATGAGATTGGGATAAAAGTGATGAGTTGGGTGGTGGATATAGCAGGGGTCAGGGGTCAGGGGTCAGGGGTCAGAGAGGAGAATGATATAGAAGCAATTTTTAAACTGGCAGAAGCATCTGATGTGCGTTGTCCTGATAAAAAGATTGCAGAAAAAATGAGAAAGGCGATAGATAGGGCAAGAAAAAACGGCGACAGCCTTGGCGGGATATTTGAGGTTGCTGTAACCGGCGTTCCTCCGGGTCTTGGAAGCCATGTCCAGTGGGATAGAAAATTAGATGGGAATCTGGCAAGGGCGCTTATGAGCATTCAGGCCATAAAAGGGGTTGAGGCGGGTATAGGGTTTGAAGCGGCTGAGAGATTTGGATCAGAGGTGCATGATGAGATATTTTATAAAATCTCCCCTGACCCCTCTTTGCCAAAGAGGGGAAAATCATCTCCCCCTTTGGAAAAGGGGGATAAAGGGGGATTTTACAGAAAAACCAACAATGCCGGCGGCATAGAGGGAGGCATGAGCAACGGCGAACCGATTATACTCCGGGCTGCGATGAAACCGATACCAACATTATATAAACCGCTTCGGTCAATAGATATAAAAACAAAAAAGCAGTTTCAGGCAAGTGTTGAAAGGTCGGATATATGCGCTGTGCCTGCTGCTTCAGTGGTTGGCGAGGCAGTTGTTGCCTTTGAGATAGCCAATGCCTTTATAGATAAATTTGGCGGCGATTCTATCTATGAGGTAAAAAGGAATTATAAGGGGTATCTGGAGTATTTGAGGAAGTTTTAAATGAAGAACATAATCCTTACTGGTTTTATGGGAACTGGCAAGACATCAGTTGGAAAACGTCTTGCCAAAGAATTAAATCTCAAATTCATTGATACGGATGATTTGATAGAAAAAGAGGCAGGGATATACATAAATGAGATATTTACAAAATTTGGCGAGACATATTTCAGACAATTGGAATCAAAGGTGATAAATGAAGTGTTTCCTGGTGCGAATATGATAATTGCCACCGGAGGCGGGGCTGTTGTCAATCCCCTAAATCTTCTTGCATTGAAAAAAAACGGGATTCTGATATGTTTAACTGCTTCAATTGATGTTATTCTTTCAAGGGTAGGGAGCGGCGATGAAAGGCCGCTTATTTCCGAAGACGATAAAAAGGGGGCAATATCCAATCTCCTGAAGGTAAGAGAGCCATTTTATAAAAAGGCGGATTTTATTGTTGATACGACTACAAAAACTGTCGGTGAGGTAGTGGAGGAGATAAAGAAGATAGTGAGCTAATATGGTAGTCTGCCGATTTATCGGCGCTTTTAAAAGACGCCCATAAATGGGCATACTACATATGGAACGCATTACTGTAAATCTTGGTGAGCGAAGCTATCCAATCTATATCGGGAGAAATAATCTCGATATGGTGGGAGAGTTGATGAAGCAGAAAGGTCTTAATGGCAAAGCAGCCTGTATTACAAATCCTACGGTAGGGAAACTTTATGGCAACAGGGCGCTTGATAGTCTTGGCAAGGCAGGTTTTGAGGTTTTCAGAATAGATATCCCTGACGGCGAAGAGTACAAAAGCCTTGAATGGCTCTCGCATATATATGATAAACTTATTGAATATAAGATGGAGAGGCAATCCCCTATTGTTGCCCTTGGCGGCGGCGTTGTAGGGGATATTGCAGGTTTTGCGGCAGCTACATACTTAAGGGGTGTGCCGTATATTCAGGTTCCAACGACACTCCTGTCCCAGGTTGACAGTTCTGTCGGCGGCAAGACTGGGGTGAATCATCCAAAGGGCAAAAACCTTATAGGCGCATTCTATCAGCCAAAGATGGCGCTTTTAGATGTGGATGTTCTTAAGACGCTTGGAGAGAGGGATATAAAGGCGGGCTTGGCTGAAGTTATTAAATATGGTATTATCAAGGACGCCGGTTTCTTCTCGTTTTTAGAGGAAAATTATGCGGATGTTCTCAAACTGGGAGATAGCCTGCTGCATGTTGTAAAGGTGTCATGCGGGATAAAGGCGCGGGTGGTTGAAGAGGATGAGAGGGAGGCGGGCATAAGGTCAATACTTAACTTTGGACATACATTCGGCCATGCAGTAGAGACCGTGACCGACTATAAGGAGTTAAGGCACGGCGAGGCAGTTGCCATCGGCATGGCTGCTGCCGCAAGGCTCTCTTTTAAACTCGGCCTGTGCAGTAAAGATGTTTGCGAAAGGATAGAAAGATTGGTATCAAAGATTGGTCTTCCCATAAAGCTATCAGCTGTCAGCCGTCAGCTATCAGCTAAAGAATTATTACAGGCTATGGAGATGGATAAAAAGGCGGCTGGAGGAAATATAAAGTTTGTGATGGTGGAAGATATTGGCAAGGTAATATTTAAACAGATGGGAAGAGCGGATTTTTCCATTGACTTATCAGAGATTTTAAACTAAATATAAGCACAGTATTAAAAACTCAACTCAAAACTCAATCTGTATTTTCTAATTCCTGATTTTCCCCTGTTTTTTATTATTTTCTTATTATGGAACACATAGAAGAAACAGTTATAGAGGAAGATGGCGGAGAAGACTGGCTGCCTGATGATAAATTCTATACATTGACAATGGCGGGGGTTTTAGAGAGACAGGGCCTTAAAAAAGGCGCTAAGAAAATCCACGAAACTTTGCTTATGAAGGGGGGGCAAAAAATGGGATTTCTCGAAATATTAAAAGATATGGTTGACAATGTAAAGGGCGGGGTTGCAGGCACTGTCATGGCTAAAGATGGTATTGCAATACAGAACTATGTAAAAGACAAGGCTGCCTATGATATGGATTCTGTTGGTGTGGAATATGGCAGAATATTAGAGGAGACAAAAAATGCGTCTTCTATGCTTAAGCTTGGCGAGGTGGATGAGTTATCTGTAACGGCAGAAGGGTCTACTGTCATAATGAGGCTTATAAATAAGGACTATTTTATAGCAATTGTGCTTGGGCCTGAAGGCAACTTTGGGAAGGCAAGATATTACTTAAAAAGGGCGGCAGCCGGTGTCAGAAAGGAGTTTTAAATATCTACTGAAATCAGAACAAGGTTAAAGAAGATTCAGGAGAGATTCTCATCCTGGAATATAGATATCCTGCTCATAACCACACCCGAAAATATCCGCTATCTGAGCGGATTTACAGGGACGAGCGGGGTAATTGTTATAACGTTGCATGAGGCATTCTTTTTAACTGATTGGAGATATGCCGCACAGTCAAGATACGAGATAAGCGGATTAAGAGTAAAGATATATAAAAAACAGACTGAAGATGTTGCGTCTTTAATAAACAGGCTAAAGCCCAGACGCATAGGATTTGAGGCAAAGGGGCTTACTTATGAGATATATCGCAGGCTGAAAGTCTTGCTGCGGGGAAAGCGGCTCGTTCCTCTGCCTGATGATATTAACAGGATAAGGGCCAGAAAAAATGCGGGTGAATTGAAACTTATAAGAATGGCCGTTGGTTTGGCGGCTGTTGGTTTTAATGCAGCAGTGAATTGCATAGCCGCAGGGATACGGGAATGCGATGCAGCCCTTAATATAGAAATGGAAATGAGAAAAAATGGGGCAGAGGGTCTTTCTTTTGATATAATTGTCGCCTCCGGCATACGGGCGGCTTTACCCCACGGCAAGGCCTCTCTGAAGAGGATAAAAAAAACAGAAACTGTTATTGTTGACCTTGGCGCAAGATACCGGGGTTATCATTCAGATGAGACATGCACATTTATAATGGGTAAACCTGGCAGGGAACAAAAAAAGGTTTATCAGATAGTTAAGGATGCCCATGATAAGGCGATAGAGGCTGTAAGGCCAGGGGTGAAGGCATCTTATATAGATTCTGTGGCGAGGGGTTTTATTAAAGATGCCGGATACGGTAAATATTTTGGTCATGGCACAGGTCATGGGGTTGGGCTTGCTATTCATGAATGGCCGAATATCTCTCCTTATAATGATGATGTTTTAGAAGAGGCTATGGTTTTCACTATAGAACCGGGGATATATATACATGGCTGGGGCGGTGTAAGGATTGAGGATATGGTCCTTGTTAAAAAGGATGGCTGCGAGGTTTTGACAGAGATGTCAAAAGAGATGGTGATATTGTAGAAGATTAAGGGAGGTTATTATGGATTTTAAAGAGATTGAGCATATTGTAAAGTTTATAAGCGGGACTGATATTGTTGAATTTGAACTTGAAAGACCAAATGGAAAGTTAAAAGTAAAGAGGGGTATGGTTAGGCCGGAGATTGTTGAAATAAAGCCTGTAGTTGCCGCGCCGTCTGTTCTTACAGCGTCGGAACAAAAAATAGAAGAACAAAAAGCAGAAAAAGAGGCTGCTAAGAGTGAAAGGTTAAAGCAGATTACATCACCCATGGTTGGCACATTTTACAAGGCATCTTCTCAGGATGTCCAGCCATTTGTAGAGGTCGGCGGCACAGTTAAAAAGGGCCAGATAGTGTGTATTATAGAGGCAATGAAACTTATGAATGAGATAGAATCTGAATTCAATGGCAAGATAGTTTCTATTCTGATAGAAAACGGGCAGCCGGTGGAATACGGCGAGCCGTTGTTTGTTATAGAGACAGCGTAAATACAGGCTATAGGCAAGAGGCGATAGGCTATAGGTAAAAGAAAAAGACAAGAATATTTTTTCCATTGCCTATAGCCCATCGCCTATAACCTTTTTTAAAACCTATGTTCCATAAAATACTTATCGCAAATAGGGGTGAGATAGCTGTAAGGATTATACGGGCATGTAAGGAGCTCGGTATAAGAACCGTTGCTGTATATTCCGAGGCAGACAGAGACAGCCTGCCCATAAGGCTTGCGGATGAGGCTATATGCATAGGCCCTGCAAAAAGCAAGGACAGCTACCTGAACGCATCTTCCATCATAAGCGCCGCTGAGGTTACGGATGCAGAGGCAATACACCCCGGCTATGGTTTTCTTGCAGAGAATGCTGAATTTGCGGAGATATGTGAAAACTGCGGCATTAAGTTTATAGGCCCGAGTTCCAGGAGTATGCGCCTTATGGGGAATAAGATTCAGGCCAAAAAAGAGGTGGAAAAGTTGCGGGTGTTAGTTCTTCCATGGAGCAGCGGCGGCATAAAGGATGAGAAGGATGCAATGGATATTGCGCGGAAGATTGGCTTCCCGGTGATAATAAAGGCTGCTGCAGGCGGAGGAGGCAGGGGTATGAAGCTTGTTCATACCTCGGCAAGTTTCGGCAATGCCTTTCACACCGCAAAGAATGAAGCGCAGGCTGCGTTTGGAAATGGAGATGTATATATTGAAAAATTTTGTGAGGCGCCCAGGCATATAGAGATTCAGATTATGGCTGATAAGTATGGCAATATTGTCTATCTGGGAGAGAGGGATTGCTCTATACAGCGCCGCCATCAGAAGATATTGGAAGAGGCGCCATCCCCTGTGCTTGATGAAAAGTTAAGAAGGAATATGGGTGAGGCTGCTGTAAAGATAGCAAAGGCAATAGGTTACACCAGTGTTGGGACAGTGGAGTTTTTGCTTGATAAGAATATGCGGTATTATTTTATGGAGATGAACACGAGGATTCAGGTTGAACATCCTGTAACAGAGATGATAACCGGTATAGATATAGTCAAAGAACAGATAAGACTTGCATGGGGAGAGCGGCTCAGATTTAAACAAAAACATATAAGAATCAGAGGGCATTCAATAGAGTGCAGGATAAATGCGGAAGACCCCGAGACATTTATACCCTGTCCAGGCAAGATCACAGGCCTCCATATGCCGGGAGGCCCTGGTGTAAGAGTGGATTCTGCAATATCATGCAGCCATACTGTGCCCCCGTATTATGACTCGCTTCTTGCCAAGCTAATAGTATACGGAGACAATAGGGCAGAGGCCGTCAGCAGGATGGCAATGGCATTGGATGAGATGGAGATCGAAGGGGTGAAGACTAATATTCCGCTGCACAGAAAGATAATGAATGACCACGATTTTATTGCAGGCAAGGTTGATATAAATTTTTTGAGTAGATTTGGGTAGCTCCCCCTAACCCCCTCTTTGATAAAGAGGGGGAATAATAACTATGAATGATTGGAGATTATTGATAGACCTGCCGCAAAACGGCCTGGAAAACATGGCAACAGATGAGGCCATCCTGGAATCCTGCAATCAGAGACTTTCCCAACCCACTTTAAGGCTGTATGAATGGAGCGAGCCAACCCTTTCCATAGGTTGTTTTCAGAAGGCTGATAATGCTATTAAATACTGTTTGGAAGCAGGAATTCCTTATGTCAGGCGGATTACCGGCGGAAGGGCTGTGCTGCATAGCGATGAGATTACATATTCAATAATTTGCAGTGCGGGAGAGCCGTTATTTGAAGAGGGGGTATCAGGGGCATACAGAATAATAAGCAGATGCCTGCTTACTGCATTAAGAGAAGTTGAAATTAATGCCGATATGCATACTTCCAGGGCCATAGAATATGGTTTTGAAAAAACTTCCTGCTTTCATTCTCCTTCCAGATATGAGATTATAATAGACAATAAAAAACTTGTTGGAAGCGCACAGAGGCGGTTTAAAAGGGCGTTTATACAGCATGGTTCCATCCTTTTCGGAGTAGACAGGGATCTGATTGCGCAGTTGTTTGGAGAGGAGTCTCTGTCGATGATGGCATGGATTAAACTTTACAGCGATATAAAAAAAGATGAGTTTAAGGCTATTTTAATAGATAAGATTAGAAAGGGGTTGAACATAAACCTGACTGCCGGTAATATAAATAATAATGAAAATTACCTGAGAGATAAACTGCTAAGTGTCAGAGAGTCAGAGGGTCAAAGTGTCAGAGTAAAAACTTTGACTCTTTGATACTATGACCCTATTTTTATTCCTATGGATGAGAAAAGCAAAATAATAGATAAGGCTCAAAAGCTGCTGCAGAAAGGATACCTTGACAAGGCCATTGCCGAATACAAAAAGGTGGTCGAAAAGTATCCAAAAGACACGACTATTCGTTTGCGGGTAGGAGACCTTTATGTAAAGGTTGGCAAGAAGGATGAGGCCATAAAGGAATATGGCGAGGTGGCCAAAATACATACAAAGGGAGGATTCAACCTAAAGGCCATTGCTGTTTACAAGCAGATCCTTAAATTAGATGAAGGACAGTTGGAGATATATTTTAAGCTGTCAGACCTTTACACAAACCAAAGGCTGATAGCAGATGCTGTAGCGTCATTAAGTGTTCTGGTCAGTTTTTATGAAAAGAAGGGAAAGGCTGATGAGGCAATCGATGTTTTAAAAAAGATGATAACAGTCGACCCTCAGAATGTCGGGGTAAGGCTCAAGCTTGCTGACTATTATAAGACGAAAGGGTTTACAAATGATGCGCTTGCGGAATATGTCGTGGCATTTAATAGTCTTCTTAAGGACGGCAAAATAGATAAGGCTGAAAAGCTTTACGAAGGGTTATATGCTGATAACAGGAGAAATATAAATATAATAGAAGGGCTTGTGGAGGTATACAGGATTAAGGGTGACAAAACCCATCTTATAAGATATTGGAAAGAACTGGCAAACCTGTATAAGGAAAAAGGCGAGGCTGAAAAGAGAAAAGAGATTTATAAGAAGATACTTGAGATTGCCCCGGAAGATAATGATGCCCTGAATGCCCTCGGCATAAAGCCGGCAGTAGAGGAGCCTGCTCAAAAAGCTGCACCTTCAAAAGTTCCTGCAGAAGATAAGACCGCAAAAGAACCGCTCATAGCATGGCCTGAATTTACCAAAGACCTCTTTGAAGAGCCTCGGGAAAAACCTGAACAGATAGCAGCGCCTGCCCCCTTGAAAGAGGAACCTTTAATATCATGGGATGAAATGATAGAGGTAAGTGAGGAGGCGGGGAGAGGGGCTGCGCCTCGCGAGCCGGAGACCAGCGTAAAGCAGCCGGTTGAAGAGGCGCCCATTATAGAGATGCCGGAGATTCAGGCGGCTGAAATAACAGAAGAAGAGCCTCTCATAGAGATGCCGGAGGTTCATGCAGCAGAAACAAAAGAAGATGCCCAGCGCATATCACCTATACCTTCTGAAGAAAAGGCCCGTGCAGAAGAGATTGCAGGAGAAATAGCTCCGGAATACATTGAACCTGCGGAAGAACTGCCCCAAGTGGAAGAGGCAGAAGTTTTAGAGGCAGTTGAAGAAGTTGCGCCAAAGCATGGTTTAGAGGGATTGGGACTGGAAGGGTTTTTGCCTGAAGGGGCAACTATAATAGGAGAGATGGAGTCCCAGCCTGATGAAGAGGGATATGTTGACCTTTCTTCAGAATTAGGGCTGGAAGAGGCCCTGGATTTTTTGACTGAATCCTGGGCTCCTGACGAAAAGGGTAAGGAGACCTTTACGGAATTTAAACACGGCGTGGAAAAACAGTTGAGCAGAGAGGATACTGAAACCCATTATAACCTTGGCATTGCATATATGGAGATGGAACTCTTTGATGATGCCATGAGGGAATTCAAGATTGCTTTGAAAAACCCTGTATTTGAATTTGATTGTTATGCCAGGCTTGGTTTGAGCCTTAGGACAAAAGGAGATTACGAGGAGGCTATAGGCAATTTTTTAAAAGGGCTTAAAGTTAGCGGAAGGACAGATGAAGAGCGGAAAGGGATCATGTATGAACTTGGTCTGACCTACGAGGCCGCCTGCCTCACGCATGAGGCGTTGGAGGTCTTTACCTCCGTATTCGAGATGGATGAATGGTTTAGAGAGGTTTCTTATAAGATTCAGGAATTAAGAAAAAAGCTGGAAGAAGAAATTGAGGCCGGGGCTATTCCATCAACAGACGATATGATAGAGGTTGAACTCTTGTGACTCATAAGATTACACTATTTTCGCAAAGGCCGGTTTAGCCGGCCTTTTCTTTTTTTGGGTTTTTTGAATGATGAAGGCTGATGTAATCTATAGATTAAAGAACGACCCTGTCATCAGGGCCGCGTTTGATGCTGTGAGCAGCGCCGGTGTAATGGCATACCTTGTAGGAGGGGCGCTGCGCAATCTTGTTTTATCAAGGCCATTAGGCTTTGATTATGATGTTGCGTTGGACAGCAAGGTTATGGACATGGCCAATCTTCTTGGTACAAGGCTGAAAGGAAGTCCTTTTTTGCTTGATAAAGCGCATGGGTCTTACAGGATAACCGTAAAACGGGATGGCGGCATATTTAATATTGACCTATCTCCATACAATGGGAAGGATATATTGGAAGATTTAAACAATAGAGACTTTACAATAAATGCCATGGCTGTTGATATAAACGTCCTTTTTAGAAACAGGGATGTTGATTTGATAGATATTTTCAGCGGACAGACAGATGCGGAAAATAAAATAATAAGGGAGATTAAACCGGAGATATTTGATGATGATCCATTGCGGTTGCTCCGGGCAGTAAGGCTTTCAGCGCAATATGGCCTTATTATAGACAAGGAAACTGAAAGGCGCATAAAGACAAAGGCCGAACTCTTGACCACATCTTCATGGGAAAGGATAAGGGATGAGTTTTTTTTAATACTTGAGTGTCCGCAGTCAGTTAATTATGTGAAAGGGCTTTATGAACTCTCTTTGCTCCACGAAATTATCCCTGAGATCAGAGGGTGGAATGATTTGGCAGGTTATAACCTCATATATCATGCATTTAAGACATTGGAGCAGGGGGAAGGGTTGGTCAATAACCTAAAGGCCTTTGTGCCGGAATTTGCCGGCAGCATTGATAATTCCTTTCAAATGCCCATTGGCAATGTCTCTAAAAAGGGATTATTCAAGCTTGCGCTTTTTATCCATGACGCAGGCAAGCCGGCAACGATAAAACAGGAAGGAGAGAGAATGAGGTTTATAGGTCATGAGGTGGAGGGTGAAGGCGCCGGCAAACGGATAGGAAGGCGGTTGAAATTAAGCAGGGCTGCCGCGGCATTCATTTCAAGGCTTATCAGAAATCATCACAGGGTTTTTAATCTAGCGTCTCTTGAAAGATTAACTGACCGTTCTAAGGCGCATCTATTCAGGGCTATGGGGGGCAGGGCTGCGGGGGACTCGGATGGGCTTTTTCTTCTACTGCTTTCCCTTGCGGATGCCAGGGCTACCCGGGGCGGAGATGACCCTGAGTTCGCATCTTTTGTAAAAAGCCTCATTGATTTTTATTATAAGATTTATGCGGTAAAGAGGCCCCGGCCGATACTGAACGGAAATGAGGTTATGGAGATATTTGATGTTCCGGAGGGCGCTGTAGTGGGAAGGTTATTAAGAAAATTGGCAGAGGCTGAAGGCGGTGGGATTATAAAGAACAAGAGAGACGCTGTTAAATTTATAAAGGATTTAATGGAAGCGTCAAAAGACGGATAGAGTTTTTTTCTATTTTGTGCTAACAGCCTTGGTGCCAAAATTATTGACTTTTTATATCAGGTAGGATAGATTGTTTTGAAAAAATAAATATCTAACAAGGAGGGACTTGCTGCTGTTTTTCTGTATAAAAAAAATGAAACAAAAGGAGATAGCGAGATGGGAGAATTAAAGGACACAAGGGCGGTAATTGAAACAAAATTTGGCAATATTGAGTTGAAGTTTTATCCGGATGTTGCGCCAAATCATGTGCAAAATTTTATAAAACTTTCCAAAGAAGGTTTTTACGACGGCGCCATATTTCACAGGGTTATACCGGGTTTTATGATTCAAGGGGGGGATCCGAACACAAAGGGGGCGAATAAAAATATTTATGGCACAGGCGGCCCTGGTTACAATGTGAAGGCTGAATTTAATAATATAAGCCATAAAAGAGGTATATTATCAATGGGGAGGTCGCAGCATCCAGACAGCGCAGGGTCACAGTTTTTTATAGTTGTTAAGGACTCTCAGTTTCTTGATCATGAGTATACCGTCTTCGGTGAGGTTGTGAATGGAATGGAAGCGGCGGATAAAATCGTCAATCTTCCGAGAGATTCAAGTGATATTCCTAACGAGCGGGTGGAGATGAAGGTTAAGATAATTGAGCAACCGTGATGAAGAGAGTTTGGAAAATCAATTTTGTATCCTTCTTTTTTTTATTGCAATGTATTCTGCTTTCAGATATTGCTGCAAGCCAGAGCAATATCCTGGCGGTCGGCAGTTTTAATGGCTTGAAAGAAGGGACAGCGCCGGCTGAATGGGCAATAAAGGAATGGAAGGGCAAGGCAGATGTCCAGATTGTAAAGGACGAGGCAGGCCATGTTTTACGGCTAAGGAGCGAGAAAACATCCACTGCCTTATATAAGGAAATTGAGTTTAATATAAAAGATTATCCATTTCTTAACTGGCGCTGGAAGACAACAAAGATTCCGACAGGCGGCGATGTGAGGAAAAAAGATACAGACGACCAGGCTGCCCAGATATATGTCGTATTTCCCAAATTTCCATCTCAGATAAACAGCAGGATGCTTGGATATATATGGGATACAAGCGCCCCGGCGGGAAGCGAGGTTACGAGCGCCAAATTATCCACAACCAGATATATTGTCCTTAAAAGCGGGGCAGGCGAGATCGGGAAATGGTTTGCAGAAAAGCGGAATATTTACGAGGATTACAAGAGGCTGTTTAACGAAGAGCCTCCAACAGTTGGAAGCATAGCGCTCATGATAGATTCTGACGATACAAAGACCAGCGCAGAGAGTTTTTTTGACGATATATATTTTTCCAAAGAATAATCTTATTTTCTCCACACAACCATAATATTTTCTAATCTTACCCAATCGCATCTCTTTATGCCCTTAATCATCGGCACAGCAGGACATATTGACCACGGCAAGACCAGCCTTATAAAGGCGCTCACCGGCATGGATACCGACCGCCTGAAAGAGGAAAAGGAGCGCGGCATATCCATTGACTTGGGTTTTGCTTACCTTGATTTGCCTGATGGTACAAAGGCAGGGATTGTGGATGTGCCTGGCCATGAGAGATTTATAAGGAATATGTTGGCAGGGGCTACAGGCATTGACCTCGTTTTATTTGTTGTTGCCGCTGATGACGGCATAATGCCGCAGACAAGAGAGCATCTTGATATAATGCATCTCCTTGAAATCAAGAGCGGCATATTTGTAATTACAAAGATTGATTTGGTTGACGTCGGACAAATAAATAAAGTATCAGAAGATATAAAAACGTTGACTAAAGATACCTGCCTTAAAGACTCGCCCATCATTTCAGTTTCCTCTGCAACAGGCTCCGGCATAGATAATCTTAAAAATCTCATAATAAATGAAGCTGAAAAAATTTTACAAAGGCCCGAAGGCGGTTTTTTCAGGCTACCTATTGACCGCACATTTTCAATAAAGGGTTTTGGCGCTGTTGTTACAGGAACGGTTTTATCAGGTAATATAAATAAAAATGCCGATGCTGTTATCATTTCGAAACGGGCAACTGCTCCTAAAAAAGTGAAAATAAGAGGCATGCAGAGCCACTTCAAAGAGGTAAGCACAATAGCCGCAGGTCAGAGGGCTGCTATAAACTTAAGCGGTATATCTCATACAGACATTGAAAGAGGCAATATGCTCGTCTCTCCTGATATGGATATGATTACTGATATAGCTGATGTATCCTTTGAATTTCTGAATTCAACAAAAAAACCGATAAAAAATTATTCAATCTTCAAGCTTTACCACATGACAGATGAAACTATGGCAAATGTATCATTTGCCGGTGTGAATGAGGTCCGCCCCGGCGCTAAGGTGTTTGGCCGGGTAAGACTAAAAGAGCCGATGGCTATGATGAGGAACGACAGATTCATATTAAGAGACCATGCCATAAACGCTACAATAGGCGGCGGCCGTGTGCTTCTCCCTTACCCCGAAAATGTAGCCGTAACCTTTATGTTGCGTGATAAACGCAGGCTAAAGCCTGCGACTACCCAAGATAGACAAAGGCAATATCAAGTTTTAGATAGTCAGGATTTAAGCAAAATTTTAATATCCATTTTATCAGACAAAGACACTTTTGGCATAGACAGTCATGCAATACGGCTTATGCTTAATATTTCTGAAAAGGGGCTTGAGGATCTTATAGCCTCTAACAAGGGGGAAGAGGAGATTGTCCTGATTGGCGGCAAATTAGTTTTGAAACAAAGGATTAATGAGATGGAACAGGAGGTCATTCATATTATAAATAATTATCATAAGCAAATGCCCGGCGATATAGGGATTGAGGAAGATAATATGGCAAAGGCATTTAAAGGCGCTGTTCCTAAAGCAATTCTGCAGGTTGTATTGGGCGGTCTTATAAATTGTGGTAAGATTGCCAGAACCGGCAAGGTATTCAGCCTGCCGTCATACAGGCGCGTAACTCAGGGATTGGATAAGGAGATAGAGGATGCAATTTTATCGGCATTTTCCAGCAGGCATTTTGATCCGGTTAAAATGGACGAGGCTCTGCAATCCCATTCCTGTAAAAAAGAAGATATAAAAAAGGTATTTCAACTTCTCATCAAAAGAGGTATTGTTGTCAAGATTACAGAAGACAGCTATATCTCTCAGGCTAAGTTGGATGAGGCTAAAGATAAGCTGACAAGATGGGTTGATGATAAAGGAAAAATAAAGGCCGCAGAGTTCCGTGATGTTCTCGGCTGCGGAAGAAAATTTGCCATAGAGCTTCTGGAATATTTTGATAAAGAAAAGATTACGCTGAGAAGCGGGGATTATAGGGTGTTAAGAAAAACATTAAGCGCTAAGCAGTGAACAATTGTTTCCCTCTCCCCTTGCGGGAGAGGGGAGGGGTATAAATAATGGCTCCAGGCCGTAAGATAAAACTTACAAGCTACGCATCCTGCGCGGGTTGAGCGGCTAAAATGGGGCATGATGCCCTGGCGCAGGTTCTGCGCCATTTGCCAAAGGTTGTGGACAGGAATCTCATTGTAGGCGCTGAACATGCCGACGATGCAGGGGTGTATAAACTTACTGACGAATTGGCGGTTATAAATACGCTTGACTTTTTCCCGCCAGTTATAGATGACCCATATACATTTGGCCAGATAGCCGCCGCAAATGCCCTAAGCGATGTATATGCAATGGGCGGGGCGCCGAGGCTTGCTATGAATATCGTTGCTTTTCCGGCAGACCTTGACATTTCAATACTTCAGGAAATTATAATCGGCAGCACGGATAAATTAAAAGAGGCTGGGGTTATTCTTATCGGCGGTCATTCCATAGAGGATAAAGAGATAAAATATGGGCTATCTGTTACAGGTCTTATACATCCTGAAAAGGTTGTAACAAATGCCGGGGCTAATCCCGGAGATAAACTTATCCTGACAAAACCTATTGGCACCGGCATTATAACAACGGCGTTGAAAAGGGGAAAGATAAAACCTGATGAGGTTATGGAGGTCATTCTTTCTATGAAGACTTTGAATGATAAAGCTTCTGTTGTTATGCAGGAGGTTGGAGTAAATGCCTGCACAGATATTACAGGGTTCGGCCTCCTTGGCCATGCAATGGGAATGGCAGAGGCAAGCAGTGTCAGCATGACATTTAAGATAAAAGACATACCCTTCTTTCCAAAGGCGCTTCAACTTGTCAAAAAAAGCGCCAACCATCCAAAGATAATCAAATCAAACAGGGAATATCTATCTCCCAATGTAAAGATGTCCGATGAGATTACCCCTGAACAGGCAAATCTCTTATACGACCCGCAGACCTCCGGAGGGCTTTTAATATCCGTGCCTTTCGAAAGGCTTCAACAGTTGATAGAACGTCTTTCTGCTGCTAAAATTTTAGGCGCAGTAATCGGGGAGGTTGCGGAAAAGAGGACACCTGTTATTGTTGTTGAGTAAGGGGCAGTCTTTTGCTTTAGAGAGTCGTATCGTAAAATTGTCAGAAAAAGGAGTGAATATATGAAAAAAGAAATAACGTTTGTATCAGCAATGATTGTATTCGGGGCAGCTATTGGTATAGGTATTATATCTATTATAGTTGCAATTGCAGCGCCTGATCTTGTAAAAACACTTTTGACGTTTCAGGAAAAGGCTGATTTTGAGCTGATGCGGCGAAAGGCCGGCTGGATAATTGAACATATTTATTTCATCAAGTATTCGCTCCTCTTCATAGCAATCTTTACCCTTATCTTGTTTCTCGTAAACTTGAACCCTCACGTAAAAAATAAGCTGAAGTTAAAATATCCTGGACTAAAATTTCTGGTGATTTTTCTGGGGGTTCTTGCCTGTTTCATTCTTCTGATATTTACCGGCGATAGAATTTCTAATTTGTTGAATTTTGATATTCAATCGCCGAATGCGGCAAATTTTCTTATTTTCTCATTTACCACAGGACTCTTATGGTTTATTGTTGGGGAGATGGGCTGGGCAGGCGATTTCTCATCATGGAAGATGGGGGTTGCAGGAGGGGAGAATAGGCCTGTTGCGGCGTTTATTTTAGGAACTGTTGTCGGCAGCGCTGTCTACGGTCTGTCCTTTCTCTATAATTGGACATTCAATAAGTACTTCATACTGGTTTCAGAGGTGCTTGATCAGTCCGGCGAAACCTCGTATCTTGGATTCAAACTCCTGGCACATGAATTGATATTTACGACTGCAATTTCTCTTGGAATCATTGCTGGTCTTATCGTAGCGCTTGCCCCGGTTTACAGGACATGGTGCCAGAGATTACAATGGCTTATATTGCCGGTTGCTCTATCGACAGTTCTTGCGGTGGTTATTTTTGCCGTATACACGAATGCCGCAAAAAAATATGACCTTGGCAAAAAAGACCTTGCTCAGGCAGCAGGGGTGCCGGATAAGGCAATGGAGAGCCTGACCCTTGTTTTATTAAAGCAGGATATGGCAGCGGTGCAGGAATGGCCTTTGCAGGCGCGGGGATCGGGTTTTGTTTCCATGAGTACTGTGGCAGCAACTGGAGAAAGCCTCAAGAGGATTGAAGACTACCTTGCTGAACATAAAGAGGGTTCAGTATTCACCTATGCTGCGCAAGATGCGCTCATAAGAGGACATCATGTGATGTGGAATTTAGAAAAAGGGGTTGAATATCAGTTTCGGTATGCGGGGCAGTCGTTTCTTAATCGCATGGTGTTACTCTCCCGTCTCCGCTATCTTCCTGTGACTCCAAAGAATCTTGCCTATCTCAAGGCGTTTTCTGACGAGACCAAGTGGTATGTGGGCAAGGACGCCTGCCTTAGGATTGCGGAGGCATTTATGCATTTTGGAATGACAAAAGAGGCCCAAGACTGGGTAAATAAGGGGAAAGAGCGCGGCGCGGATATGTCCAAGGCTGGATTTCTCAAGGATGAAGTTCTTACCCAGGGGAGGATAAAAGGGAGAGTTATTATAAACGGAATGGCGAATGTCAGCACAAAAGTAGCGCTCATGCGTCAGGATTATAAAATCGATAAGATCGAGGACGGTGCGCTTATTCATAAACTTGTTGATGTCCAGGGAATCGACAAAGACGGCAGTTTTACATTCAGCAATATAGGGAAGGGGGATTACCTGCTTATTATTGTAGCTGATAAGAATATCATCCCCTATGCTATTGCGTCTAACAAATTAAAGGTAAAAAATCTCTCAGGTCCTGTAAAGATTGATATAAATAGGCCGACGATGGATTTAGGAACCGTGAACATAGTTACTCAATAGACATTTCTTGACGCAGCTTTTATTTGTTTTTACAAAACTAAGTTTATGGCCGACAAATTTGACTGCATAATCATTGGCGCCGGTCCTTCCGGCATTGCCTGCGCATACACTCTGGCAAAGGCAGGGCTGAATGTTATGGTCTTTGAACGGGGAGAATATCCCGGCTCAAAAAATGTCTCAGGCGGGGTTTTGTATTCAACCATCCTCAATAAACTCATCCCTGAATTTTGGAAAGATGCGCCTGTGGAAAGGCATGTGGCAAAGCGAAGATATTCCATACTCTCAAAGGATTCTGAGATGGCTGTGGAATTAAGTTTTGACAGTTTCAATAACCCTCCCTACAACAACAGCTTCACAGTATTGCGCGCAAAATTTGACAGGTGGTTTGCAAAAAAAGCAGAGGATGCAGGGGCATTTATATTGACTGAAACAGTGGTCGATGATTTCATCTTTGAGAATGGAAAGATTATCGGGGTTAAGGCGAGGAGGGAGGGTGGCGATGTTCTTGCAGATGTGGTTGTTTGCGCAGAAGGCGCAAATTCTCTCCTTGCAGAAAAGGCGGGCCTCAGGAAAAAACCTACAGACCATCAGATGATAACCGCTGCCAAAGAGGTCATAAGCCTTCCACGTGAGGCTATAGAAGATAGATTCGGCTTGTCTGATGATGAAGGTGTGACCATAGAGTTTTTCGGCGACGCTGTTAAAGGGATGATAGGCTCAGGTTTTATCTATACCAATAAAGATTCACTATCCGTTGGTGTTGGCTGTCCCATAGCAGTTATGAAAGAAAATAATATGCGTCCCAATGATCTTCTTGATGCGTTCAAGTCACATCCGGTGGTAAGAAAGTTTTTAAGGGGAGGGAAGACCGAAGAATTGTCCGCAAAGATGATCCCTGAATTGGGCTGCAAGAATCTCTCAAAATTTGCTGCCAATGGTTTACTCATTGTCGGAGATGCGGCAGGTTTGGTAAATCCGTCTCTTTATCGTGAAGGCTCCAATATGGCGATGGCGTCAGGTGTAATGGCAGCAGAGACGATTCTTGAGGCAAAGAAGAAAAGTAATTTTTCAGAATCGGCGCTGAGCGGGTTTACAAAGAGATTAAATGACAGCTTCGTTATGAAAGATTTAAAAAGATACGGCGATACGCCGAAGAAGTTATCTGCAATGCCTCAATTTTTCAAAGAATATCCTGATGCGATTCTAAAAATGGCAGAAGGATATTTCACAATATCAGACATGCCAAAAAAAGAAATGCAGAAACAGGCATGGTCTGCTTTTAAGGACAAGGTCTCTGTATGGAGATTTCTGTGGGATATGTATAAGGCAAAGGGGTCGATTCTTTGACAGGCCTCGGCAGATTCTGGGATTCGTGTAACAATAATGTATAAAACAAACATCTTGTTTAAAACAGGTTGTTTGATATAATCTCCCAAAAGGAGGCAACAATGGTTAAGACATTGCATGCAGTCTATGAACATGGGATATTGAGGCCTTTGGAGCCGATAGACGATATTGAGGAGAACGCAGAAGTAGAATTGACTCTGAGCATAGAAAAGAAAGTCATTCATCCTATTTTAAGGTTTGCCGGCATATTGAAGGAAGAAGAGGCAAATCAGATGATGAAGACCGTAGACGATGAGTTTGAGAGGGTTAATCCTGATGAATGGAAAGATTAGCCTTGACACAAATATCGTAATACGGCTGTTTAAAAATGATAAAGCTGTTACAAATCTCCTTTCGCGTAACTCAACGATATATCTGCATCCTGAATATTACAAGAAAGACAGCCGATCCATATTCTGCCATCAGATTACAGCTAAAACAAAAAGGGCGTCCAATCCCTGAAAATGACCTATGGATAGCGGCAGTCTGTATTGAAAACAGTCTTCCAATAATCACGGCCGATGCGCATTTTGATGACGTTGATGGGTTGGAGGTTGTCAAAATATAAATGTTAGTAACGAAGGGCTGAGACTATGCCCGCCAAATGCGGAAACGATGATGGAAGAGGGCAAAAGGAATATAGAAGGGCTGGTGGAGAGGTCCAATTTCTTTTTTAGCTATAGAATAAGCTGGTACTTTGATATAGAATGGAGAAAAATACTAATAATTTAGGGGGTGATTTATAATGAGAGCCACTGCACAAAAAGTTAATCCAGAGGATTTTATCCTTTCGGCCCTTTCTCCAGAGGATCGGCTCGATGCGGCATTTGAGATTGCTCGCGAGGCGTTCAAAAAGACTCGTTTGACAATGAAAGATATTGATAATGCGGTTAAATCAGTAAGGAGCAAGGCTTACGAAAAGTTGTAGGGTGGTCACAGCCCACCGGATAAGGAATACAGCATGGATTAGGGAGAGGTTCCGCAGGGATGGTGAAGGATAAAGGGATTGGGGTTGCGATGGTGGAGGGGGATAAGATAGTCACCTGTTTTTATCATTTTTGAAACAATAATTTTTAGATATAGTGCTAACAAAGATATTATTAGGAGGTGTCCTATGACGGTCATTGATTTGGTGGCAAAAGAATTTCATATGAACCCCAAAGAGGTTATAAAGGAAAGCATCGGCACGTATCTGCATCAGAAATTGTCGAAAGTTGAGGCAGACATCTTCACAATTGCTAAGAAACACGGCGTAAAAGATGTTTTTGAACTTGATGAAAAAATAAAAAAGGGGCTTATCAGCGAAAAGGATTCATATGATGACTATTTTGCCCTTGACAATCTTGAAGCGGAAAGGGAAAGGACCAAGAAGCTTCTGGAGAAAATTTGATGCCTTCAATCCACGATCTGGAGAGGATTGCTGAGATAGAATTCGCTGACATTGTAGCCGGGACTATATTTATTAACCACAAGCTTAGAATATTTCTGACAGATAGCAGCTTTATAGATGTCAACCTTTCGCAGAGGCTCCCAGATAAATTCGGTTTCCATTGGGAACGAATGAATAAGGCCGGCGAGGTATTCCGCTACGATAATTTCCCTGATCCAAGCTGGAAGAATGTCAGCACCTATCCATACCACTTTCATAACAGCGCACAAGAAGGAGTAGAGGCGGCACCTTTTCCGTTGGATGTCATAAAAGGTTTCAGGGCGTTCATGGAATTTGTTAGAAATAAAGTAAAGGAATGAAAGAGAGTTGGCTGGGATTGCCAGCAGGATGAGAGATATAGAAGGACAGAGGGAGAGGTTACGCAGGGATGGTGAAGGATAAAGGGTTGGGGTTGCGAGGGGTGAGAAGAGTAATCGGTTACGTTTTTTATCTAAAAAATTATGAAAACTGAAGAAGATAAATTTAAACACGAAATAGATATTTTCCGAACTGAAGTCGAATCTGGCATACAATTCTTCTATATGTATCTGGCATTTAATTCCGTCCTTAGTAAGAATAAACAAGCTCTAAAAATAGTAAATCGAACGCCTTTATTTTGGAACACGAATGTTGGTGCTCTACAGACCTCTTTTTTTATCGTATTGGGACGACTTTTTGACCAAAACTCCAACCACAATGTTGATAGGTTGATAGGAGTTGCCCAAAAGCATTCTGATATTTTTTCTGCAGAGGCATTGGAAGTTCGTAAGCGAGCAGGGAGTGCAAATGCAGGTGAATGGATAAATGACTACATGAAAGACGTTTATGTCCCAACTAACGATGACTTCAGACGCCTGAGAAAATATGTTAGCAAGTATCGCAAAATTTATGAGAACACATATCGGGATATAAGGCACAAGGTATATGCTCATAAAGTGCTATCAAATAAGGCTGATGTGCATAATTTATTTGCACGGACCAACATTCGTGAAATACAAAAACTATTGATTTTTCTGAATCGAGTTCATGAAGCTCTTTGGCAACTTTTCCATAATGGTCGCAAACCTACATTGAGGGCAATGAAATACTCAGTCAGTAGTATTATGAAAAATGTTCTGGCTCCAGAATGGCAAAGCCGACAGATTCAAGAACTGGTGGTGCATGAGACCCAAAAGTTTTTCGACATATTATTATCTATACCCAATAAGCGAGAACAGGAAAAGGACAGGACACTCTACAGGTTGAAGGAACAGTAATGGTGACTGACCTAATAGAAAAACAAACAAGGAGTAATAAAAAATCTAAAACTTACTGGAAGAACTAATACAACCATGCTTACACTGATTCTATGAGCCAATTTGAACAAATATTACAACCACTTGAACCCAAAACCCTTGAGGAAAAGCTCTATCTTGTCAGGTTCAAAACTGATACAGAGAGCCATTTGAAGGTTGACTCTGAGAAATGCAGGGTTTGTAAAGATAAAGGTTGTATCTATATCTGTCCGGCAGATGTTTACAAAATGGATGAGAAGGAGAATATCGTAATCTCTTTTGAGGCGTGTCTTGAATGCGGCACTTGCAGGATTGCATGTGATTTTATAGAATGGAAAAATCCAAAGGGCGGGTATGGGGTGTGTTATAGATATGGATAAGACAGGTTATAGGCTATGGGCAAGAGGCGATAGGAAAATATGAAAGACATCATTATAGCCGGCGCAGTCAGAACCCCTATTGGGTCTTTTAACGGGGCATTGAGTAATATCCCTGCTACAGGGCTTGGCAGTATTGCTATAAACGGGGCAATAAGCGGGGCAGGCATTAAACCAGCAGATGTTGGCGAGGTCATTATGGGAAATGTCCTCAGCGCTGGCATTGGTCAGGCGCCTGCAAGGCAGGCGGCTATTGGCGCGGGTCTGCCTTATGGGGTTAATTGTCTGGCAGTAAATAAGGTCTGCGGCTCAGGATTAAAGGCTGTGATGCTGGCGGCACAGGCAATTGCCCTTGGTGATGCAGATATAATCGTTGCCGGTGGCATGGAGAACATGAGCCGTGCTCCACACCTCCTTGAAAAGGCAAGGTTCGGTTACAGGATGGGGAATGGCGAGATTATTGATAGTATGATTAAAGACGGCCTGTGGGATGTTTATAATAACCTTCACATGGGTTCTTGCGCTGAGATTGTTGCTGAAAAATACAAAATCAGCAGGGAAGATCAGGATAGATACGGATTGCAGAGCTATAAGAGGGCAATAGATGCTCAGAAAAATGGTTGCTTCAATGATGAGATTATTCCGATAACGCTCCCGGCTGGACGTGATAAATTTAAGAGTTTAACAATGGATGAAGAGCCCACAAGACACGACTTTGCGAGATTTGCAGAGCTTTCTCCTGTTTTTAAAGAGGGCGGCAGTATAACAGCAGGGAATTCTTCAAAGATAAGCGACAGCGCAGCAGCGGTTGTTGTGATGTCAGGGGATAAGGCAAAGGAGTTGGGCATACAACCGATAGCAAGGATTGTTGCATATTCTTCGCAGGGTGTTGAGCCGGAGATGTTCAGCATCGCACCTGTCGGCGCAATCAAAAAAGTTTTAGAAAAGACAGGACTGAGTTTGAAGGATATTGATCTGTTTGAGATAAATGAGGCATTTGCAGTATCCATGCTTGCAGTTATAAAAGAGCTTGATTTAGATGAGACTAAGTTAAACATTCATGGAGGGGCCATTGCATTAGGACATCCGATTGGCGCAAGCGGCGCAAGGATTTTAACGACTCTGCTTTATGCTATGAAAAGGAAAAATGCAAAGAGAGGCATTGCGGCCATCTGCATTGGCGGCGGCGAGGCAGTGGCAATGCTGGTGGAGAGGATATAAACATGGATATCAAAACCATCGGTATAATCGGCGCAGGCATAATGGGTTCCGGCATAGACAGGGTATAGCACTACACTCTGTGTTGTGGTGTTTAAATAGTTTATTGAAAAGGTTTGAATATAAAGCCCTTATAATGTAAAATTGCAAGAAAAGGAGACGTTCATGCCAACAACACAGAAACAAAAAGATATAGTGTATGTCAAACAGTATGTAACCGATGCAAAAGGGCATAAGATGGCTGCTATTCTTGATATAAAAGAATTGGCAAGAGTCCAAGAGCTGCTGGAAGACCTTGCAGATCTGAAGGCAATTGAAGAAAGGGTGTGCGAAAAGGAAGAAAGTTACGAGGCATACAGCCGAAAGAGAAAGTCTTCCCTCCATGTATAAACTCGTCATCAAAAACTCTGCAAAGAAAGAGCTCGACGATATTCCTGCTGCTCAATTCTTAAAGATTGATGCCGCAATTCTGTTATTAAAGACAAATCCGCATCCATTTCCACAGTCAAAAAAACTAAAAGGTTAAGACAAGTGCCGGCTTCGTGTGGGTGACTACAGGGTTGTTTACGCTGTTGATGAAAAAGAGAAGAACATAACAATCTATCGGATACGTCATAGAAAAGAGGTTTACCGCTAAATGTACGCCATGCACAAGGATTCTTATGAAAGGCTGTAATATGAGAGAAAGAGGGGCATTCCCAGCATTTTTATAGAATTATGGACATCAAAACCATCGGTATAATCGGCGCAGGCACAATGGGCTCCGGCATAAGCCAGGTTATGGCATTATCAGGCTTTGAAGTCATAATGATGGATATGAAGGATGAGTTTGTTCGGAGGGGGCTGGAGAATATAAAAAATGGCCTTGGTAAGATGCTTGAAAAGGCAAAAATAACCGCTGAAGAAAAAGAAAAAACTATTGCAAGGATTCGCACTACCATCAGACTTGAAGACATGGCAAAGGTAGATTTTGTAATAGAGGCAGCATCCGAGATGGCGGAATTGAAATTAGATATATTCAGAAGGCTTGATATAATCTGCCGCAAGGATACTATCCTTGCAACAAACACATCCTCCATACCAATTACACGTATAGCCTCTGCGACGAAAAGGGAAGACAAGGTTATCGGAATGCATTTCATGAACCCTGCGCCTGTAATGAAGCTCGTGGAGATAATCAGGGGAACGAACACATCTGGCGAGACATTTGCCGCAGTCAAAGGTCTTACTGAAAAGATTGGCAAGATTCCCGTAGAATCCAAAGACCGCCCTGGTTTTATAATGAATAGAATCCTTATGCCTATGATAAACGAGGCTGTCTTTGCATTTATGGATGGGGCTGCGTCTGCCGAAGATATTGATAAGGCAATGACACTCGGCGCAAATCAGCCAATAGGGCCTCTGGCGCTGGCTGATCTAATCGGCCTCGATACAGTGTTTTCAATTATGGAAAGCATATACAGTGAGACCAAAGACCCAAAACACCGGCCATGCCAGCTGCTTAAAAGATATGTGGATGCAGGGGAGCTGGGCCGGAAAACAGGGAAAGGGTTTTATAAATATTGAGCAGGAGATTTTATGAAGCTAAAATATCTTGTTTTATCTTTTTTATTGGCAGCGCTGCCGTATTCCACGGTATTCAGCGCTTCGCCTGAGCTTCAGATTACCCATTACAGTCCGCAGGGTGAAAATACAGGCCAGGCGCAGATACAGGTGGTATTCAATAAACCTTTGACGGCTTTATCAACTCTGGATGACCCAATAAGAAAAGAAGTCATATCGCATTTTCATTTAGAGCCTTCGGTTGAGGGTAATTTCAGGCTCATTGGCACATCTGCTGTTGTGTTTGAACCAAGACACCACCTCCCCATGGCGACAAATTTTATTGTCAAGATAGATACGGGGATTAAGGCAATAGACGGCAGTATTCTTGCAAAAGGCATTGAATGGTCATTCAATACACCGGGGCCGGCTATCAACCGGATAGACCCAAATAATGCAGATCATGCCCTGCCGTCTCAAGTTGTTACTGTTACATCCAATCAGCCGCTTAAATTGGAGTTGCTTAAAAAGGCGATAACCTTTATTAGAATGGATACAAATGCGCCTGTTCCGTTTATTCTTGAGCCTGCAAAGGAAAATCCAAAACCAGAGGAAACTATCGGCATGGACAGGCAGTATTACCGCTATATATTAAAACCTGCCAACGTTTTGCCGCTGAACACGCGTTTTCAGGCGACTGTGAGCGTCGGCATTCTCCCTGAAGAAGGGAATATGCCGACAAAAGAGGCTAGAGCCGCATCTTTTAAAACATACGGCCCGTTGCGGTTTGAAAGGGTCGGGGCGCCTCCATATGAAGACTTTGAAGGAAGGCTTGAGCCGAGCTTTGTAATTTATTTTACCAATAGGGTTCTTCTGGAAGAGATTAACAAACATATATCCATCAAGCCGGCAATAAAAGGCCGCATCTTTGAAACAGATTGGTATCAGGGTAACATGATAACAGGCGGCCTTGAGCCGGATACAGATTATGAGATAACCCTGTTGCCTGAATTAACAGATGTCTATGGCCAGAAGATTGAATATCCGCAGGTTGTAAAATTTCATTCCGGAAATATGAGGCCAAGTATTACAGTCCGGCAGGGATTTTATCTCATTTCATCCATGACAGACCCTGTGCTGCCCCTTGGGGCTCAGGCCATAACCAATCTTAACTACAAGATAGTCGGCCTAAAACCGGAAGATCTTTTAATGGACGTCGATTTCAGGGATAACTATAAAAGAGAAGGGCTTATGAGTAAACTGGCAGGGGACTACAGCTCAAAGCAGGGTGTGGAGCATAGAAATAAGCCGATGCGTCACGATTTTGATTTAAAGCCGTTTTTTAACGCAAAGGGCTTTGGCGCAGTGGTCTATGATTTTTATTCGCCAGAAGAGATAAGGCGATATTCCAGCGATAAAATCATCCACCACACCGGTTTCATCCTGAGAACTGACCTTGCAGCGCACCTCAAGATTTCTCCGACAGAAGGTATTGTCCTTGTCAACAGTCTCTCCGGCGGCGGAGCAGTCAGGGATGCAAATATTGGTATTTATAGAATAGAGGATGCTGTTTCTAAAAAATCGTGCGCTGGCGGCGTTACCGATAAAGACGGTATGCTGATTTTGTCCAAAGAGAATCTCCTTTCATGCACAAAGCGGCATATTTCCAACAAGGTCTTAAACGAGAATATGCCTGCCGGAGGAGATCCTGATGATGAGGCATATGGCCAGGAATACTACGGCTTTGCCCAGCCGCCAACACTTATCCTGATTGTGTCAAAGGGAGACGACTGGACATATCTCAGGGCTCAGGGCGAAGGCAATCCGTCTATCTGGAATTTTGGGGTGTCATCCGCATGGGAGGCTGAAAGGCCCATCCCTGCCGGAACAATATTTTCAGACAGGGATATTTATAGGCTTGGCGAAACTGTGGAACTGAAAGCCGTGTTCAGGTATCTCCTTTACGGCGAACTTAAAAAAGATGTTGGAGGCAAATATAATATAACGCTTACAGACCCGAATGGCGGGATTAAGGGGCTTCAGGATATTACCTTGAGCGAGTTCGGCACATTTCATTTCAGCCTTCCCATCCAGAAAAACTGGCCGCTGGGTCATTACCGCATTATTGCAACAAATAAAGATAAAGGGCTTTCATACTCAGGCACATTCAGGGTTGAGCAATTCAGGGCGCCTGATTTCAAGGCCGAGGTCAAGCCTGAAAAAGATATTGTATTTGCAGGCAGCGAGATAAAGGCCGGCATTCAGGCCGAATATTATTTTGGAGCGCCGATGTCAGGCGCGCTTGCGTCATGGCGTATTACGCGATACAGGGCATATTTTACGCCTAAGGGCCTAGAGGAGTTTCACTTTGGCACACCAGAATGGATAGAGAGGGAAAACGCGGCTGCGGAACCGACTGTGAATGTGGCGGCAGATAAAATAGAGCTTGATAAGAATGGCAGGGGCGTAATCTCTTTGTCTGTTGCAAAAGGGACAATACAGAGACCCATGCGTTATAACATTGATGCAGAGGTCAAAGATCCATCTGAGCAGACGGTCGGCGCATCCGGTTATATCACAGCCCTGCCTTACGAAATCCTTATTGGAATGGAGACAAAAGACTGGTTTGGAGCGGCAAACAAGCCCATGACAGTAACAATGATAGCGGCAGACAGCAAGGGGAATATAAAATCAGGTATAAAATTGAAGGCAAGGCTCTTTAAGCGGGACTGGCATGCGATTGAAAGGGCTGTGCGCACAGGTGAGATGGAAACAGAGTCAAGGGTGGTTGATAAAGAGGTTGGAAGGTGCGAGGCGGATAGCTCTGATAAACCTGTTTCATGCGACCTCATACCGCAAGAGGCCGGTTATTATATTATTGAGGCAGGGATTAAAGATAAACAAAACACTGGAACAGAGGCCAGGCTTTCATTTTATGCCACAGGTAAAGAAATGGTCGGATGGCAGGGGACAGAGTATGACAGGATAGAGATACTCCTTGATAAAGGAGATTATAAGCCGGGAGATACTGCTAGGGCATTTGTAAAATCTCCGTATCCCGAAGCAGAGATGTTGTTTACTGTGGAGAGGGAGAAATTTTTATTTAATAAAAGACAAAAGGTCTCAGGCGGCGCATTTATAGTTGAGTTTACTGTCACAAAAGAGATGATACCGAATGCATATGCAGCCGTTGTGCTCATAAGAAAAGGCAAGCCCGCATCAGGCATTGAAGCCCCAGGTGAAGCTAATAGCGACAAGCAATTTAAGGTTGGTTATGCGCCGTTTAAGGTGAAAAGCGATGAAAAAAGGCTGGCGGTTACTGTTGTCCCTGACAGAGAAAAATTGAGGCCTTCTGAAGAGGTTAAGGTGGATATAAATCTCAAGGACTTTTTTGGCAAGCCGGTTGTGGGAGAGGTTACAGTCCTTGCTGTTGATGAGGCCATATTGGCCCTAACCGGCTATTCCACGCCTGATATTGTTTCTGTAATATATCCCCATAGGGGCCTTTCCGTAAGAATAAACGACAACCGCAGATTTCTGCTCCACCAGCAGAAGTTTCTTGAAAAAGGCAATGATGGCGGCGGAGGCGGCTTCCTGACAAATGTAAGGGGTATTTTCAAGAGCCTTGCCTATTTTAATCCGTCGCTGGTGACTGATGCGGCCGGCCGCGCAAGCGTAAGTTTTAAGCTGCCTGATAATCTGACAAAATGGCGTATTATGGCAGTGGCTGTGACAAAGGAAGATATGTTTGGAAACGGCCAGGCCAATGTTACAACAAGCCTGCCTCTGGTTTTAAGGCCTGTTTCCCCGCGGTTTGCAAGGCTTGGAGACAGATTTAAGGCAGGCGTAACTGTGCAAGCAACAGGCGATGCAGAGGGTGATGTAAAAATAAAGATGGCGCAGCTGCAAAGAGATTCAAGCCTTGTTTTTGACGGCATTACAAAAGATGAGATTTCCATTCATCTTAAACCTGGTGAGACAAAGAAAGTCCTCTTTCCATTTAAGGCAAGATTCACAGGCGAAGGCAGTCTCCAGTTCTCCGCCTATTTTAAAGGGAAGCCTGACGATAAAGGCCGGACTATTGCCTATGATGATGCGCTGTCGGTAAAACTCAATGTTCAGGATATCCCTCCGACAGAAACTGTTGTGGCGGTCGGCGAGACAGATAAGGAAACTATTGAGAAGATAAATATTGCAGGCAACGTAAGGCCTGACACAGGCGGCTTGCAGATAAGGATAAGCTCTACAGCCCTGTCGCAGATAAACGAAGGGGTAAGGTATCTTGTAGAGTATCCATACGGCTGTATTGAACAGACTATAAGCAGCTTATTGCCGCTTATCCAGATACAGGAGCTTTCGAAGATATTTAAGTTTGACCTCAAAACAGCAAAGCCCATTTCAGAGGTCATTGACTCAAATATGCAGAAGGTCCTTGCGCTGCAGAATACTGACGGCGGATTTAAGTACTGGCCATCGGATATGAGGTCAGAGCCGTATGCGTCAACATATGCGGCAAAGCTGTTTAACAGGGCTGCTGCTCTTAATTACAAGATACCACAGGATGCAAAAAACAGATTGGTGGATTATCTCCAAAAAATTCTTCATAATCCCCAGTATCAATTCTGGTCATGGCAGTCTCTGGCAGAATACAGGCTTACCATGCTCTTTGCCATAAAGGACCTCGGAAGATGGGACGAGTCATATTATCAGGAATTATTTAACAGGAGAAAAGAACTGAGCTTCGGCGGCCAGATGGCATTGGATTATCTTCTTACAGAACTTGACAGAAATAATGCAATGCTGCGTATGCTTAAGGGCAAGGGCGCTCTGCAGCAGGATAACAGGGCGGCTGTATTATTTGAGGAGATAAAAAACGGCATGTTTATCACTGCCCAGACAGCGCATTTTGAAGACCGTTCAGAACTGCCTCCGTCATGGGGCTTTATGCATTCGCCTGTTATCACAACAGCAAGGGGGCTTGAGCTGTTTTTAAAGAGAGAGACTGAAAGCCAGTTCATATCAAAGATGGCTATGTATATCCTGAATGCCAGAAAGAATGGGAGATGGAGCAACACCTATGAAAACGCCCAGGCCATAGACAGCCTCATTATGGTATTAAAGACAAAGGAGGCAGTTCCGCCTGATTATACAGCCCAGGTTATATTGGCAGGGAAGAAGATTGCGGAGGCTGTTCAGAAAGGGTATGACGCAAACCCTTTCGAGGCTGCTGTAAAGGCAGGAGAATTGCCGCAGGGTGTTTCAGACATCAGGATACAGAAAAACGGCAGCGGTGCGCTTTATTATACCATGTCCTATTCATACAAAAAGGCAGGGTCGGAGCCGCCCATACAGGAAGGTTTTTACATTGAAAGAAAGATTACAAGATTCGGTAAAGGAGATGAGGATGGAATATTAAAGGCAAGGCTCGGCGATGTGGTGCAGGTGGATATAACTATTATTGTGCCGCAGGCAGCGCATCGTTTTGTGGTGGATTCCCCCATACCGGCAGGCCTTGAGCCTATTGACACAAGCCTTAAGACCACATCAAGGCAGTATGAAACAGACAACAGCAGACAGGGGCGGAAGTCGCAAAGATGGGGATGGGAATACAGCTACAATCCATTTAACCATGTTGAACGGCATGATGACAGCGTAAAACTTTTTGCCGATGAGATTACAGCCGGGGTATATCACTATAAATATCTTGCCAGGGTTACAACCCCCGGCACATTTGAATATCCCGGCTCTGTTGCAGCCCTCATGTACGAGCCGGAACAGTTTGGCAGGAGCAGGGAAGGGG
This sequence comes from Deltaproteobacteria bacterium, assembly GCA_030690165.1. Classification (NCBI taxonomy): domain Bacteria; kingdom Pseudomonadati; phylum Myxococcota; class Myxococcia; species Deltaproteobacteria bacterium. The sequence goes on from JAUYHF010000007.1 coordinate 188,947, forward strand.
TGTTTGAGGTAGTGGAGTAAAGTATGAAAAGAAAATTTATCATAGCAGTATTGCTGGCAGTCGCCCCGTTTTTTGCTGGCATCGGATTTATAGAACTGTTTAGATATACAGCCCGCGTCAATCCTATAAAATCCGGCGACATCGGACGCGCGCAGTATCTGAGCGTATATGACAGGAACGGCATTCTCTTGCAGGAGGTAAGGACCAGAGACGGCAAATTTGTGCCTGTAGATGTAAAAGAGGTCTCACGGCATTTTATAAATGCCGTGATTGCAGCAGAGGATAAAAGATTTTTTAAACACAGCGGCATTGACTGGTTTGCAGTAGGCAGGGCCGCATATCAAAACATACTCTCCGGCAAAACCCGATCAGGGGCATCAACAATTACCTTGCAATTTGCCAAGATGCAAAATCCCGGTCAGAGAACCTTTGCCAGAAAAATAGGGGAGATGAAGACCGCATACAGGCTTGAAGCAGGGATGACAAAAGAGGAGATACTTTCCGGTTACATAAGCAGGCTTCCTTTTGGCAATCAACTGTTTGGCGTTGAGGCTGCGTCTTTAAATTATTTCGGGAAAAGGGCTAATGCCCTAAGCCTTGCCCAGTCTGCATTTCTGGCAGCCATACCCAATGCCCCTTCAGAATTTAATCCCTATAAAAATTACGAGGGTATAAAAAAGCGGCAGAGGCTCATCCTTTTCCGTATGAAAGAAGAAGGCTATATCAGCGCAGAGGATGCAAAAATAGCGCAAAGGGAAAGGATATCAGTAAATGACATAAGGCCGTTAAACCATGCCCCTCATTTTGTGCAGGCGCTGCTCCCCCGCATAGCTGATGAGAGAAATAAGGTTGTAACGACTCTGGATCTGAATATCCAGAATATGGCTGTTCAGCAGGTAAGGGATATTGTCAATGAATTAAAGGACAGACAGGTTACCAATGCCGCTGCAATTGTAATTGATAACAGGAGTGGAGATATTCTGGCTTATGTGGGTTCAGCAGATTTCTGGGACGAGGCCGGTCTTGGCCAGAATGACGGCGTTACTGCCCTTCGTCAGCCTGGTTCTGCTTTGAAGCCTTTTATTTACAGCCTTGCCATTGAGCGCGGCATGACCACCGCAACCCTTTTGGAAGACATAGAGGCGCATTATTCAACCCCTATAGGCGACTTTTCTCCGAAAAATTACAGTCGCCGGTTTCACGGCCCTGTAAGATTAAGAGAGGCCCTTGCCAATTCCCTTAATATCCCGGCAGTAAAGGTGGTTGAAAATATTGGCGTGGATAATGTGCTCGCAGGGTTAAAGGAGTTTGGATTTTTATCTTTAAAAAAGGATGCGGGGTATTATGGGGCTGGTATCGTGCTCGGAAACGGCGATGTGAGCCTATATGAATTAGCAAGGGCGTATACTGCTCTATCCAGAGGCGGCGCAGCAATACCTTTGAAAGAGATTTTAGAGCCGGAAGGCGCGCTGGGATATGATAATTTTAAGTCCAGGCATGTTTCTCTTCCGCGATATATTTATCTTATTACTGACATTTTAAAAGATCCTTATGCCAGGGCAATGGAATTCGGTCTGGATTCTGTTATAAAGATGCCGTTTCCTTGCGCTGTCAAGACAGGCACATCCAGAAATTATCGCGATAATTGGAGCATCGGTTATACGACAGACTATACCGTAGGTGTGTGGGTCGGCAATTTTGACGGCGCGGCCATGCAGCAGATTTCAGGCGTTGAAGGCGCAGGCCCGCTTTTCAGAAGAATAATGATGAAGCTTTACGAAAATAAATGGCCGGAGGAGTTTCTAAAGCCTGATGACCTTGTTGAAGTTGAGATATGCCCTTTGTCAGGAAAGGCAAAAGGCTATGCCTGTCCTTCCGGCGTAAAGGAGATATTTCTGAAACAGGAAATGGCAATGATTGACCAGACTCCTTGTAATATGCACAGGATTCTTATGGCAGATGCCGGCACAGGCGAACCTGTTATAGAAGACGGCTTATATCAGAGTAATAATCAGGGGGTTAATAATCTGGAAGAGCGGGTGTTTGAGGATATGCCTCCGGTTTATGAGCCGTGGCAGAGAGAGGGAAAGAGGCAGTCGGCGCCTCATGAATTGTCTTTATTCAGGAAGGGTGATGAATTTTCCATAATAAGCCCGGCACACGATGCAGCCTACAAGCGGCTTACTGATCTTTCGCCGGAATACCAGACAATCCGTTTTGAGGCAGTCGGCGCGCCGCCCAATGTCCCTGTCCGCTGGATTGTCAACGGCAAAACCGCAGGCATAACTACCTTGCAGCATGTAATGGACTGGCCGGCAAATAGCGGAGAGTTTAGCCTTTTGGCCGTGCCTGAGGCGAGGAAAGAACTTTCGCGGGAAGTTAGATTTATGGTGAGATAATTATGGCTGAAAAAACCATCGCCAGAAGACTGGCAGAATATGCCCACAGTTTACAATTTACTGACCTCCCCGATGAAGTTGTCCATGAAGTGAAAAGGAGACTGATAGATTCCATCGGCTGCATCCTCGGCGCATTTAACAGCGAGCCTGCTAAAATTGCAAGGAAGATTGCCGGGACAGTAAAAGGGGACGCTGCTATTTTTGGCGCAAATATCAAAACAACCCCCGACCTTGCAGCGTTTGCAAATGGCGTTGCTGTCCGCTATCTGGATTATAACGATACATATCTTTCAAAAGAGCCTGCTCATCCAAGCGATAATATATCTGCCTGCCTCGCTGTTGCAGAGGCTGAAAATAAAACAGGGAAGGATTTGATTACAGCTATTGTCCTTGCCTATGAAGTTCAGTGCAGGCTGTGCGATGCGGCATCTTTAAGGCAAAGAGGATGGGATCATGTTACATACGGAGCGTTTTCTTCTACCCTTGCAGCAGCCAAACTTATGGGTTTAAGTATTGAGAAAACCGTGCATGCGTTGGGTCTCGCAGGTGTTGCAAATATTGCGCTCAGGCAGACAAGGGTAGGTGAGCTTTCCATGTGGAAGGGGTGCGCTTTTGCCAATACAGCGAGAAATGCGGTATTTGCGGCCAATTTAGCAAGGCATGGCATGACAGGGCCTGCGCCAATATTTGAAGGTGAAAAGGGGTTTACGAAACAGGTTTCAGGGCCTTTTGAACTTAAAGAGCTTGGCAACGGGAAAAGGAGGCCGTTCAAGATTCTGGACGCATATATAAAATTCTATCCTGCTGAGTATCACAGCCAGAGCGCCATAGAGGCAGCTATTGAATTACGGAAAGAAATTGCAGGGCAGGGCTTTAGCCCTGCGGATGACATACAATCTATTGAGATAAGAACCTTTGATGCTGCTTATGAAATCATAGGCTCTGGCCCGGAAAAATGGAATCCAAAAACACGGGAGACCGCAGACCACAGTCTTCCATATTGTGCGGCTGTTGCCTTGATTGATGGAGGTGTGGGTTTGAATCAGTTTTCGGAAAATCGCATAAAAGACTCAAAACTGCACAAACTGATTCAGAAGGTGAAGGTAATAAAAGACAAGGGACTGACCAATCAGTATCCTGAAGCAATGCCGAATCTTATCAAAATTACTATGAGAGACGGCAGACAATTTTCCAATAAAGTTAAATATCCCAAAGGTCATCCAAAAAAACCTATGACAGATGATGAGGTGGAAGAAAAGTTCAGGACATTGGCAAAAGGCAATATTTCAGGACAAAATATTGATCATTTGCTTGATGTTTTATGGAGAATAGAGGAAATAAAGAATATAAATAAACTCTTTTCAAAGAGGCTATGTTTGAGAAGCTAAGATTTTTTATTCCTGGTTTTATTTTCTGATTTCTGTTTTTTGTTTTTTTCTCTCATCCCTTTTTGATAAAATTGCACAGCCATATTATGTTCTTTTAAATTTCTGGAGAAATAATGAGAGCCGTCATTTTTTGAAACAAAGTATAGATAGATGTCAGGTGACGGATTGGTGGCTGCTTCAAGGCTTGTCCTTCCTGGGTTTGCAATGGGTCCGGGGGGCAGCCCGTAAATCTTATAGGTGTTATAAGCCGTTTTGGTTAAAAGGTCTTTTCTTGTAAGGTTTCCGTTAAAGCCCGTTATCCCATAAATAACAGTTGGGTCGCTCTCAAGCCTCATACCTTTTTTAATCCTGTTATGAAAAACAGCGGAGATGAGGGGTCTTTCTCTGCCGTCGCCTGTCTCTTTTTCTATAATGGATGCTAATGTAATAATTTGTTTTTTTGACATCTTTAAGCCGGAGGGCTTCTTATGAGCTATTTCAGCATATACCGTATCAAACCTCTGCGCCATCTTCCTTATAATCTCTTCAGATGTCATTCCTCTTGTAAATCTATATGTGTCCGGAAACAGGTAGCCTTCAACATCACTGCCGTCTATGCCCAGAGATGCTGCAAATACCCTGTCAAAGGCCTTTTCCAAAAATCCCGATTTCTCCGCAATATTTATATTATCCAGAAGCATTGCAATATCTTTTATATTATAACCCTCTGGTATGGTAACGGCATATTCCTTTACCTGCCCATTCACCATTCTATTCAGCACCTCTGATGGAAGGAGGGATGTTGTATATTCGTATTCTCCTGCCTTTATCTTTGTTATTGTTCCTTTGAATTTTGCAAGGTAGTAGAATTTGCCGGCATCTTTTATAATCCCTTCTTTTTCCAGTTCTCTGGCAACGACGCTGAAACTTGCCCCCTGTGGAATAACGATGGTTTTTACAGTTCCTTCCATAGAGGGGGGTGTGTAAAGAAATGTATATATGTGGATTAGAAAAAGGAAAACAGCTGTTGATACAATTAGGATTATTGATTCAATCTTCATTTGAAAGTATAGTTATACCCAGCACTTTAAGACTTTTAAAAAGTGCGGGGTATATAATCTCAATTTTTATTAAGTTGCAGAGGGGCAGCTTGCGCACGGAGACTGCTTATCATCTTTTTTGCCTATTCCGGTATCACAGGGTTTATTTACGGCATAATCGGTTTTATGCCAGCCAGAGCCTTTGAGAGCAAATGAGGATTGCGACATGATTTTTTCCACGTTTCCGTCTGAGCAGTATTCGCATTTTTTGATAGGTTTATCAGAAATCCTTTGCATTATTTCAAAGCGTCTGCCACAGGATTTGCATTGATACTCATATATTGGCATTTTAAAAACCTCCCGAATAAGTTTAAAATCACGGCTATATTATACTGATTATATAGTTTATTGTCAAAAACAATAAATAGGTTTGTTAGCAGCAAGTAAACTGTCCTCCTTTGCAGCACATGAATTGTCCTATTTATGGTTTCCTGAAATTCAAGGAGGAGACCATGAAACGGACAGAGATGTTACAGGAGGTCAGGAAGATGGGCATAGAAAATTTGCTGAATATGACTCGGAAGGTCAATTGAAGGGAAAGGAGACGGAAAAAACGGCTGTACAGAGTCAGAGCCGTCATATCTCATCCAAAACAGGAAAGGCGCTTCGGGCTACGCCCCCGTGCCTTTCCTGTTGAATCAAAAAGCGGACATTTCTATTTGTTGACAACAGAAATTTCTGTCCAAAAATTTCTTGACAAACTATTAAAGATGGAGTATATCAAACAAAGATATAGATATTGGGGAAATAATAATCTAAAGAATAAAATGAAGGTAACCTAAATTTAATGGAGGTTTGAGATGTTTATTCAATGGGGAAGACGTTTTTTTGCCTTATTTTGGCTGTTGATTAGTGTAATCCTTTTCTCGTCATATGCATATGCTGAGCAGGGTGATAAAGAAGCAGGAAAGAAAATTTACGAGGTAAGATGCTTGTGGTGTCATGGCGCAACAGGGGAAGGGGATGGTTTTGCTGCCCAATTCACGAATGTGAGGCCGAGGGATTTTACAATGGGTGTATTTAAATTTAAGCGGTCTCTTCCTGGTCAAATAGCAGCAGATGAGGATCTCTTTAGAACAATAAGTAATGGTCTTCCAGGTACGCCTATGCCTTCATGGAAGTTAGTATTATCAGATAAAGAGATATGGAATGTTATTGAGTATATAAAGTCGTTTACAGATATCTTTGAGTCAGATAAGGCATCCGGGATGGTAGATTATAAGGGTGAAATCCCTTATTCGGCGGATAGTGTTAATAAAGGCAGGGAGGCTTTTAAAAAGGCAAAGTGTTATGAGTGTCATGGTGAAAATGGGAGAGGGAATGGTATGAAGAAATTGAGAGATGACTGGGATAATAGGGAATGGCCCAGAAATCTGGCAAAGCCATGGACATTCAGGGGTGGGAATGATATAAAGGATATTTTTACCAGGGTGACAGTAGGTATCCCCGGGACACAAATGCCGTCCTTTGCGAATGAAAAGGGGTTGACAGAAAAGGAACGTTGGGATGTTGCCAATTATGTGAGGTCGCTTGTAGATGAGACAAAGAGGCCTGTATCACCACAGACTGTTTTGAGGGCAAAATATATAAAGGCAATGTTGCCTAATGATGTAAATGCAGCAGAATGGAATGAAACACCTTCAGCAGCATTTAAATTGTTTCCGCAGCTCATTGAAAATGATAAATTAAGGGGATTCAGACCAACGAATGATTCTGTGACTGCACGGGTGCTTTTCAATGAAAAGGAGATAGCATTTTTAATAGAGTGGGATGACAGGACAAAGAGTGTGCCAGGGGAGCCCATTGTAGAAAAACTAGGTGAAGGAGAGACTTTTGAAGATGCTATTGCCATTCAGTTAAGAGTGGGGCCTCCGACTGCTGTTCAGCAGCCGTATCCCGGACATGGTGATAAAGCACTGGGCGTAGAGATGTGGTATTGGGGTATTGGAAATACCTCTGGTGGTCAGACAATAAAGATGATAGATGCAAATGGGTTTGGAACAGAAAAGATAAGGGATGCAGGCAGGATAAATATAAAAGGAACAGGTGAATACAAGGCAGGTATATGGAAGGTGATTTTAAGGAGGAGCCTTACAACATCTAATACACATGATGATTTCCAATTTGAACGAGATGTGTTGATACCTGTAACATTTGCCAATTGGGATGGTTCAAATGGAGAAAAGGCATCTCAGCATACATTGACCAATATGCATTGGCTGCAATTGGAACCATAGATTGTAGAGTAAAACCCGCACCCCGCCTGATAAAACAATAGCAGAGGTGTTAATGAGGTGGCAGCGCCCGCCAAAAAATAGGATGATAGTTATGAAATATATTATTATGTCAATCATGGTTGTTATGATTTCGTTTTTATCTTCATTGGGTTTGGCAGAAACCAAAGAGATTATTGCTGAAGGTACTTACAATATGGGTGAGGGAGAAATGTTCTCTGTTGCTGAAAGCAAGGCATTGCTTCAGGCAAAAAGGGCTATAGTTGAGCAGGCGATGCCTTATGTGGAGGAGTACTTAAAGGTCAGAAATATCAAATTGACAGAGGATGAGAAACAAATTATGTCTCTTGGACTTATAAATATTACTCTGTTAGAAAAGAAGAAAACTATTGGAAGCGACGGCACCCTCTTTTGGGTTAAGGTAAGGTCAACTGTGAATGCGGTTAATGTTGAAGATATTGCAATAAGTCTCAAAGAAAAATCAGTTATAGATGAGTATAGGAAGATAATAGAGACTTACAAAAAAAGTCAGAAGGCAATTGATGAATTAAAAAAACAATTAACACAGATAAAAGAGATAACGGAAAGAAAACCATTACAAGCAAAGATAAAAAATGAAGGGATATTATTTAAGGCAAACGAATTGTTTGAAAAAGGATACTATTATAGATTAAACAATGATTACGACAGTGCAGTAAAGGCATATACCTCTCTTATTTCGTTAGCCCCCAATTTTGCTGATGCCTACAATAGTCTTGGAAATGTATATATTGATAAAGGCCAGTATGATACCGCAATTGAGAATTATAATAAGGCAATTGTTATAAATCCTAATTTTGAAGAGGCATATAACAATATAGGATTTGCATACAGTAATAAGGGATTGTATGACAAAGAGATGGAAGGTTATAATAAGGCAATCGCTATAAACCCAAATTTTGCCAAGGCATACTATAACCGAGGGACTGCGTACCATTATAAAGGACTGGCTGATAAGGCGATTGAGGATTATAATAAGGCAATTAGTATAAACCCAAATTTTGCTGATATTTACAATAGTCGCGGAAGTGCATACGCTATGACAGGTATAAAGGATAGGGCTATTTTGGATTTTCAGAAAGCCTGTGATATGGGGGATGAAAATGGATGCAAAGGCTTGCAGTTTTTAAAGAAATAAGGAATGGTAAAAGATAGGTTGGAGAAAGGTAAAAATTTTACCTTGACAAAATAATAATTATTTTATTAGTATAAGCACACCGAGCATGCTGAATCATTTCTACCTTACTTTACGGATTATAATGTATGATATAAATATTTTAAGACAATGGCAGTTTTATACATCATTTACATTTATATTATTGGTATGCCTTATTACAAACACATCTATTTTCCTTATTATGAGAAATGATGTTTTAGCGGAAGAAAGCGCCTTTCGTAAAGAATTTATAGAAAAAAGCGAGACATTACAGTTTGAGGCGCTGGTAACTATAATTAAAAAAGATAAGGATATTATCCCAGGGGAAATCAAGTCGCTTATCAAAGATGCAATGACAAAGGAGTTAGGAGAACGGCTATACCTTTTGGATATTACTGAGCGGATGGCGTCTATGTATGATTATTGGCATGGCGGAGGGAAAGAACTTCTTGAAGAGATACAGAATCTACGGCGGTCAGAGATAACAAAAGGGGAGAAGATAAATGCGGAACTTAATAAGTGGAGTAAGGAGAAGAAATTTATTGGCAATCTGGTATTGAAAGAGCATTCGGACCAGATGACGGCCAGTGGTCTCCCGCCTGTTGTTTATCCTCACTGGATACATCGGACATATTTCAAGTGTAAGGTCTGCCATGAGGGTATATTTATTAAAATACAAGGGGCGAACAATATATCCCATAGTCAAATGAATGAAGGGAAACAATGCGGGGTTTGTCATAATGACACAATTGCCTTTGGGGCAAATAAACAATGTGCGAAGTGTCATATAGCAGGTAAGCCTGAGGTTGAGAGATTGCTTGATCCCCGCCATGTAGATCATAATAAGATTAAGGATGTAGCCTCCCGTCTGGGCGCTGAATGGAATATTGAGAACATACCTGGAAAAGCTATTCCTTTAGATAGATTTGGTTTTATAGACTGGATTAAACTTAGAGACATGAGTGTTATTAAACCGGTCGCCTCTTTAAGTAAAGATTTTAAGGAAGAGATAAGAGAAACTGCCATTTTATTTGAGGCGGTAAGTCCGACTACGAATAATGTGTTATTTGATCATAAGGTTCATTCATGGTGGCATAATTGTTCCACATGTCATCCCAAAATATTTAAAGCGGAACTGGGCGGCAATGATGAGCGGATGATATACAATGTTGAAGGCAGGTATTGCGGTGAATGTCATAGCAGGGTGGCTTTTACATTTGCGGATTGTTTTAAATGTCATAAGGTTCCAAAGGGAAATATACCCGAGGGTGCAATGATTCGTAATAGAAGACCGCCTGAGATTAAAGACGAAGAGGTTTTATCTCAGTAAACCCACACGGGCATTTGGCTTACAAAGGGGGATGAAAATAGCTAATATGCATTTTCAGAGCAATTAGGTAAACTATCAAAACTTTACAAAGTTAGGCATAAATCAGGTTGAAATGGAGGGTGAGCAGAATGAAAAACAAAGTTGTTTTTGTATTGTTGATGCTTATAGCTGGAATCATTGGTGTAAATATAGGCTATGCGGAATACGGCGACATTGTCATTGCAAGGAAAAAAGAGGCCATGCGCAAGGCTTCGGTTAGACCAGTCTTATTTCCCCATTGGCTTCACAGGATTAGATTTAAATGCAGGGTCTGCCATGAAGACATATTTATCTTGCGGAGAGGGGATAACAATATAAATATGGATGCCATAATGAATGGACAATTTTGCGGCAAATGCCACAATGGTATCATTGCATGGGAACCTATGTTTTGTGAACGTTGTCATTCATGGAATGGTCCTATTCCGCCTTATGCAGGACCTCCACCATGGGAAGAAGCTAAACCGGCGGCAAAATAACTATAGATTAGGATATGAGATACGAAAGGAGAAAAAGATGAATATCCTTTACTTAATGAAATGTATTTCCAGGGTTATTCCACTGGTTATCTTCACAGTCTTTATTGGTTGTTCAAATCCAAAACCTTTTTCAAAACCTGTCATGTCAGCCAATACCCCAGTAACAACAGAACCTGCCATGTCAGCCAATACCCCAGTAACAACAGAACCTTCTGTTGTTACCACAGAGGTGAAAGCAGCAGAGGCAGAAAAATCTGCTACAGTGCCTTCTCCCACTGCTGTAGCGGTGGTAGTGGCAGAAGCGCCAAAACCTGCTGCCCCCCCTGTTGAGGTAAAATCAGTGATAGCGCCTGCCCCTGTTCCAGAGCCGCCCCAAAAACCTATTGCTGTGCCTGCTTTACCTATAGTAGAAGATACAGAAACAAATGTCACGCTTGTCAGACCAGAGCCTGAAAGAACGTCTGTAGCGCATGCGGTAACATTACCAGTTATTCCCTCCGAAGAAAAAGAAAAAAAGACATCCGCCCCTCTTATCATTTTTAATCCTACTGGCATAACAGTTATTTCCTCCGAAGAAAAAGAAAAAAAGATGTCTCCCTTTCTTAACCCAGAGGATCCGAAGAGTGTCCTGTATTTGGATACAAAGGGCAATCTGGCGGGAACAGGAGATCCGAAGAAATCAGGTTCTCCCAGTGCATCATACAAACTGGGGGGCGCTTGGCACCCTGCAGCACTTGCCTCAAACTTGCTTCCAAAGGATAAATATGGTCTGATAGATTGGGCAAAGGCTGTGAGAGAGAATGCCCTTACACCAAGACACTCATTAGACCCTGATGCCGAGGATATTCCATCTTTTGATTTTAATATTTTGATAGAGACTAAAAGCAATTTTGTAAAAGATGTTGTCTTTCCCCATTATATCCATACATGGTGGCTAAAGTGTGAAATCTGTCATCCAAAGATATTTATCCCTGTGAGGGGGGCAAACAACATAACAATGGTAGGCATGATTGTTGACAACAAATTTTGCGGCAGATGTCATGGCAAGATAGCATTTCCATTTACTGATTGTAATAGATGTCATACATCGCCCAAAAAGCCTCAGACGGTATCAAAATAAAGCGATATGGGGTATGCACTTGACAGCACATACCCCAAGCGCTTGTGTTTTTGAATTAGCCTTCCCGGACGCCTTTTATTAGACATGCATAGGGAACAGGTTCCACTGCCACAGACTGTTGCGCTAACCGCAAAAAAAAGCTTACCGCGGTGGGCTGATGTCCTTCGGTTAAACCGAAGGATAAACCCATCAAGAAGCTCTGTCAAGATGTTAGTGACTAAGTGCATCATGCCTGCTTGAGGTTTTCTCTCCCTGCTTATTTCTATACCTTCCTCCTCTATTAGTTTCTCGGTAAAATAGGAATCGTTATATCTTTTGTATTCCCTCTTTGCCAACTCTATAATCTTTGTGGATACTTGAGTATCCAACCGCATGGAAGATAATGTTGCAGTTATACCCAGACAGAGTTACTTTGCTGCCACAAATGTATTTATTATAATTGAAAAATGGCTGCACGGTGTGTTATAAATGCGGAAAATTGAGATGAGGAGGCATTCAGTTGGCAGATAATCTTGGAAATTGGAAAAGGAGTTGCTACTGCGGCGACTTAACCATCAAAGAGATAGGCAGTGAGGTTACACTCATGGGATGGGTGCAGAAAAGACGCGACCACGGCGGTTTGATATTTGTGGACTTAAGAGACAGAGAGGGGCTGACGCAGGTGGTTTTCAATCCTGAGGTAAATAAATCAGTGCATGAAAATGCCCATCATATCAGGGCAGAATTTGTCATCGCAGTAAAAGGCATTGTTTCAAAAAGACCTGCTGGCACGGAAAATCCGGCATTAAAAACAGGAGAAATAGAGGTTCTTGTAAAGGAACTGAAGATACTGAATGAATCGGCAACCCCGCCGTTTTTAATAGAAGATGATACAGATGTGGCAGAGGGTGTCAGGCTTAAATACCGCTATCTTGATTTGAGAAGGCCGGCTCTGCAGAAAAATCTTATTTTGAGGCACAAGGTTTGCAAGGATGTAAGAGATTACCTCTGCGAAAGACATTTTCTTGAGATAGAGACGCCCGTCCTTACCAAAAGCACACCGGAAGGGGCGAGGGACTATCTTGTGCCGAGCAGAATGAGTCCAGGGCATTTCTTTGCATTGCCGCAATCGCCGCAGTTATTTAAGCAAATTCTCATGATTTCCGGTTTTGACAGATATTTTCAGATTGTCCGGTGTTTTAGAGATGAAGACCTGCGGTCTGACAGACAGCCTGAGTTTACTCAGATAGACGCTGAGATGAGTTTTGTGGACAGGGAAGATGTGATGGGGCTTATGGAAGGGCTTATTGCGGAGATATTTAAAAATAGTTTGGGCATAGAACTTAAATTGCCGTTTCCAAGGCTTACCTATGCGGATGCAGTGGGAAGATATGGTCTTGACAACCCGGACGATAGATTCGGTCTGGAGCTAAAAGAAATTACAGGTATTGTAAAAGATTCCGGCTTTAAGGTTTTTGCAGATGTTGCTAAAAAAGGCGGCATAGTCAAGGCGCTTAATGCAGCAGGCTGTGCAGAATTTTCCAGAAAGGAATTGGATGAACTTACAGCAATTGCCAATTCCTACGGCGCAAAAGGGCTCGCATGGGTAAAGATAACTTCAGAGGGATGGCAGTCTCCCATAGCAAAGTTTCTTACAGATGATGAAAAAGAAAACATATCAAAAGCCCTTGATGCAAAGGCAGGAGACCTTCTTTTATTCGTTGCGGATATTCCGCGGATAGCAAATACAGCCCTTGGAAGGGTAAGATTAGAGCTTGGTAAAAGGCTTAATCTCATTCCAAAGGATAGATTTAACCTTGTATGGGTTACTGACTTTCCGCTTTTGGAATTTGATGAAGAGGAAAAGAGATTTGTCGCAGTTCATCACCCGTTCACAGCGCCGATGGATGAAGATATAGACAAATTAGATAGCGCGCCGCTTGAGGTCAGAGCAAAGGCTTACGATCTGGTGTTGAATGGAACAGAGATAGGCGGCGGGAGCATAAGGATTCACAGACAGGATATTCAGACAACGATATTTAAAAAACTTGGCATAAATGAAGGAGATGCAAGGCAGAAATTCGGATTTTTACTGGATGCCCTTTCATTCGGCGCGCCGCCGCACGGCGGCATTGCATTTGGTCTGGACAGGCTTGTGGCAATCCTTTGCGGCGCAGAGTCAATAAGGGATGTGATTGCATTTCCAAAGACACAGAAGGCGACATGTCTTATGACAGATGCGCCATCGCCTGTAGATAAGAAGCAGTTGGATGAGCTGTTTTTAAGGGTTAAGGTTCAGCAAAAAGAAGGTTGAGAGATGTAATGGGTCGCTGGTTACGCAGTGACAGCCCGTTTCTTTAGGACAACAGAATATTGTTCCCAAATATCAGACGGAATCAATTGCATAGGCGGCTAACATGCAGGGACTATTATTCAATTATGCATATTATAGTAAGCGCTAAAAATAAATAGACATCGTAGCTCAAGGCTTTAGCCTTGAAAGTCTTGAGAAACCTCAAACCTGAAGGTTTGAGCTACAGAAGAATGTCAACTTATTTATGCCGTTCACTATAGTCCATCAGAAAGGGTAATAAAATTCATCAGATAACGTCAAGCCATTTTCCATTGACAGCATAATTAAATTTTTGCTAATTTAACAAAGGCCGTTCAGATAATAACTGGTTAGCCTATCGATTACAGCGTATAGAGACAAGACTTAAGAGAATAGAACAGACCATGGGATGTGACTGCGTTAATTATCTTCCACCGGGAATCAAATTAGAGGACGTTGCTGAATTCTTAAGCATACTAGGTTACCCTCTAGGAAACTTCGCCACCTTTGAAGGGATGCCTATCTACGGGTGCAACTTTTATAAGGACGAAGACTATAAATACTTTACTGGCGTCGAAGTTCTTGCCTACCTAAAGGATGGCACTATTCATGTTGAAACTCGAACCTCAATTTGGCGAACTAAATGGGACTCGGACTTCCATAACTTCACCGTGAAACAATTGCAGAAGCGCTTTGGAGGCACCTTTATTTCAGATTTTGGAAAAAGCCGCTTCCTGCGCTACGACGGGCAGGTACGTATAGCGGCTGAGGCGGGTTGCTATTTTGCCTTCTTCCATCTATCAAATGACTTTTCGAGTGCTCACTCATATTTGGAGTTTTTGAAAGAGGCGAAGAATCATGTGAAAACGCCGAGTTTCCCAAAGCAGCTATTGGAAGCTGTGCATCGCACGGATCCCATAATAATATCAACCAATCTTTTTCTACCTTTTCTTGTCTCTGTATTAGAAGAATACTTTAAGTCAACATATATTGCTTTACTGAGATATTCGCCACGGAAATCAACCGTAATCAAGTCTGCAAGAATCCCGGCAGAAGAACTCACTAGCGTTAGCAACGAGGAGCAGTCTATGGAAGAGGCAATAACGAAATCAATGTCCTTTCAAAACATCGGGAAGGTTTGCACCTACTTCAAAGAACTCGACAGCAAACTCGATTTATATGGAACTCTCAAGAAGCCATATAAAAGACGTAGAGAATCAATGTTTGATACTTTTGATCGCATTCTGCATCAGAGGCATGAGTTTATTCACCGAAGCAAGATGAATCCGAATTATACAATTGAAATGGCATTTAAGGACTTAGAGACTGTCCGCGCAGCAGTAACGCGAGTATATAAATATCTTATTAGTACATACAAGTGGCAACCTTGGCCGATGTAATGCAAATCCGCCTAACAAGGCGCTCCAGTTGGTAGATACCGTTTTCCCTGTCAAGCAAAATTTACCTTATTTGCATGATAATTTGGATTAAAGGAAGAAATAAAGGGGACGGTTCTATTTAAATCAGGAAATTAGCACATGAGCACATGAATATAAGAACGCCTAACAAATCACTCCAGGGGGAAAATGAGGGACTTCCCAGATATTAGGAGAGTAATACCGAATAAAACAATACAGGAAGTACCACCCGATTTAATCAATTTGATGAGTTCCTGTTGTAAAATTGCATCCGAGAATTATTTCTTGACAGAAATTAAGCTGTGATATAATCACATTGGAGGTAAACATGAATATATCAATAGATCAGATGACAACGGCAGAAAAGATTCGTACAATGGAGGATATATGGGATGACTTGTGTCACCATGCCGGCGAAATACCATCCCAATCATGGCATCGTGAAGTCCTTTCACAGCGGGAAGAATCTCTATCAAAAGGCACCGAAACATTTACGAATTGGGAAATAGCTAAGAAAAGAATCCGTGAAAAGTTATGAAAATCAGGATTCTTGACTCTGCATCCCAAGACTTGATAAAAGGGTTTAGTTTCTACGAGAAACAGGAGGGAGGTCTTGGCAACTATTTCATAGACTCCCTCTTTTCCGATATTGATTCCTTGCAGGTATATGCTGGCATACATCCCATACATTTCGGATATTATCGCATGCTCTCCAAACGATTCCCGTTTGCCATTTATTATAGAATAATGAATCTTGACGTTTCGGTATATGCAGTGCTTGATTGCCGCAGAAATCCTGCATGGACAAGGGAACGTCTGAATAAAATCTAATAGGTGCTTGCCTAATAAGGAAATCCAACCGACCGTAAAAACTGCGCCGGTTATTTCTATGTTATCCAGGCAGCCCCTCTTTTATCGCTGCTGCAAGAAGAGGCACCATTATCTCGTGATGCCCTGTTAAAATATATCCTTTGCCGCCATTTTTTGTCGGCCTTCTGACAACATTTGTCAAAGGTCTGTAGCGCTGGATAAAATCCATATTTACTGTTGTCAGCTTTTCAACCTTATGCCCAAGATTTCTCACCAATGTCAATGCCTTTAAAAAAATCTCCGGCAGAAGCACGGCAGAGCCGATATTCAAATAAACCCCTTCTTCAAGATTTGCCACAACACCTGCAAATAATTTGAAGTCCCGATTACTGCCTTCTCCTGTTGCTCTGCCGTCCATATGAGGATGGATGTGTATTATATCCGTCCCTATAGCGACATGGACAGTTACAGGCACACCGAGTCTTGCGCCTGCCGATAGAATGCTTAAATCCTTATATGGAAACCTTGAACTGTTTATCATTTCACCAACAGACTTCCCAATGCCCCAGCCTTTTTTAACCCCGCCCTTTATGGCATTGTTCAGCAGTTTTCCGGTTTCTTCTGCCATTCCGAACTCTCCGGTGCCAATCTCTGCGTCAACATCTTCGGAAGTCATTCCTGCGTATGCAATCTCAAAATCGTGGACAATGCATGCGCCGTTCATTGCAACAGCGTTTATAACACCCATCTCCATCAAATCGATAATAACAGGGCTTAAACCCACTTTTATCACATGGGCGCCAATGCCGGCGGCAACGGTTTTTTTATTTTTATGGGCTGTAATTATAGAGGATGCAATCTCTTTCAGGTCTTTTGCGGCGAGGATATCAGGAAGTGAATCTAAAAAAACTTTGAAGGCCTTATCTTTTTTGCATGGTTTTGCAAATGACCTTATATCTACTTTGCTTTTTCTTTTCTTAATGGAATAGGTTTTAAGTTTGGATGGAGAGACGGGTTTAAATTTCATTTTTAATCCTTACACACTTCTGGAAAAAGTATATGATCAACTAATTCACAGATTATATGTCCTGCGGTAATATGAACTTCCTGAATTCTTGCAGTAACATTTGAATCCACATTCAAAAGCATGTCCACCATCTTGGCCATCTTGCCGCCGCCATTACCGGTTAAGCCGATGGTTTTAATCCCCATATTCACAGCCGCCTTTACTGCCATAACTACATTCTTCGACTCGCCGCTGGTGGATATGGCCAGCAAGACATCGCCCTCTTTGCCTATTGCCTTTATCTGTTTTAAAAATACTTGGTCAAAGCTGTAGTCGTTTCCAATGCTGGTAATGGTGGATGTATCGGTAGAAAGGGCAATGGCAGGCAGAGGCGGTCTTTCAATAACAAACCTGTTTATAAACTCTGCTGCAATATGCTGGGCATCGGCAGCGCTGCCGCCGTTGCCGCAGAGGAGAAGTTTGTTTCCTGCCTTGAACGCATCGGCAATAAGCCAGGCTGACTGGATGATTGACTGCTGGTTTTGCTTAAAAAACGCCTCTTTAGTATGGATGCTCTCTTTATAGCTTTTTGTAATAATATCCTTCATTAAAACCCCATGTTACGATTGGAAAATAATATCTTCTAAGCTAATAGGTGTCAAGGGAATTGTAGTTACGTGATAGATAAAAACATGTTAGCTAAAATTTAAAAGTGCACTGCCTTAAGTTTTAAAAGTGCACTTTCTTTATATCTTCGGCCCTGACCTGTTGTTCCCCCACAAGTTTGTTTCGACACCAGAACCGGATTTTGGCCATATGATGTTTGAGGTCAAAACTGACCCTCAATTCAACTTCGTCACGAGGGGAGACGCCTGAGACACTGAACTTAAGGGTCTGCCATGAGAGCTTCCGATAGGAATCAGCCACCCGTTTTATTCTATAGCAGAAGATATCATCAAGGGTTTCATAGGGTCTGGGAATAGTAAACCTACGAAAGAGACTCTTCTTCTCCTGTAAGGCTTTCTCATAGCGAACAGAAGGGATTTCATTGGTTGTGGAGTGAACCCTATGGTTATTATAGCGATGGATTTCTTCATGCAACACGACCCGCGCCTCCTCTATCCCTGTGATATTCTCCCGCACACACGTTCGCACGACATGATCCTGCAACCACTGGTAGGGGCGCTCCACTTTGCCCTTGGCCGCAGGTGACAGGGCATACACCACTTCGACATTCAAGTCCTTCAGCACCTCCTTCCATTGCACCACAGCTTCTTCCTCTCCCCCGTGGCTCTTTTGCCAGAGGCTATCTCTCCTTTCCACAAACCGAAAGATAGAATGATTATCAACATAGTACTTTAACGGACAGCCAAAGCTTATGGCCACTGTCTTGGCAGCGATGATATGAGTCCAACTTGT
Organism: Deltaproteobacteria bacterium; assembly: GCA_030690165.1. Lineage (NCBI taxonomy): Bacteria > Pseudomonadati > Myxococcota > Myxococcia > Deltaproteobacteria bacterium. The sequence continues at coordinate 207,174 of JAUYHF010000007.1, forward strand.
TTCCTTGTCCCAGAGGTCTCCATACAAAATCCTGCGGCTATGATCATCTATAGTTGTAACCAGATACCATTTGGTCTGGGCAGATGGAGACCATAAATGAAATGATGTGTCATGTTGAAGAAGTTCTCCCACATAGTTTGTCAGGACCTCACGGTCATGAGCCTTCCGAAAGGGCTTTGCCTGATAAAATCCGTTTTTTTTGCCCGGGCAATGATCGTGGGCAATGAGACGACAACCTTGTGCCTCTTTTTCAATAGTTCCTTCAAGTAACTGTAATTGTAGAATTTGACCGGATTGCTTTTGTCATGAATAATCCCGGCTTCTCTTTCAAGTTCCATGATAATCATGGCATCTGATTTGGCATCTATCTTTCGGGGTGGAACTGCTCTTTTGTAATCCAAAGAAAAGCCGTCTGGATTTTCTCGATAGACTTTTAATAACTTGAAAAACTGACGCCTTCGGATTTTAAGAAGTCCTAATGCCTGCTCCACTTCAATCTCCTGAGATAAATACCTCTCAAAAATCTCCTTCACTTCTTCTGCTGAAAACAGCTTTCGTAAGTGTTTGCCCATTTTATCCTCCTTGGCTTGATAGATGTGAGAAAATCCTGAAAAAGACACAATAGTGCACTTTTAATCTTTAAACCAGTGCACTTTTAATTTTTAAATGACACTGTAATAAAAAAGCTTGACAGAAAATAATATTTCTGATATTTTGCTCACTGAAGTATGCAGGAATTGTTTCACGCTATAGATTCTTATTTATGATTGTTGGGCCGTGGAAGGTTTTGAATACCCTTCTGCGGCCTTTATTTTTTCAATCCTGATAAGCGTGATTACGCTTAGGGTGGCAATCCTGCTTATTCCAAAACAGCCCTCCCCCTGTCCCCCCTCATAGAGGGGGATAAAGGGGGAGGTGGCAGCTCTATAAAAAGGGCAGGTTTTGATCTTTTGAAAGGAGGTAAGCAAATGGCAAAAGGTAAAGTAAAGTGGTTCAATGATACCAAAGGCTACGGCTTCATACAGCAGGAGTCAGGCGAGGATGTTTTTGTCCACTATAGCGCTGTCGGCGGTGAAGGCTTCAAGAGTCTGAAGGAAGGCGATGAAGTTGAGTTCGATGTAACTCAGGGTCCAAAAGGGCCTCAGGCGTCCAATGTTAGAAAGGTATAGCCCTTTCACCCGTTAAGCACAATACCCCTTTCCACAATTAAAATGGGAAAGGGGTATTTGTTTGTGTGGTTTGTAATTCCCTTTAAAGTCTGCTATTCTTTTCATAATGGAATTTCCATCCAGGCAAATACTCACAGTATCTGAGCTTACCCATGAGATCAAGACCCTCCTTGAGGCAAATCTTTATTATGTTTGGGTTGAAGGAGAGGTCTCAAATTTAAGGTCTCCCATATCAGGTCATATATACCTTACTTTAAAGGATGATGGCGCACAGATAAAGGCTGTTATATTTAAAGGTCAGGCAAGGTTTATGAAATTTAAACCGGCTGACGGCCTTCATGTGATATGCAGGGGAATGGTCAACGTATATAAGGAAAGGGGAGAGTATCAAATCATCCTTGATTATATTGAGCCAAAGGGTTTGGGGGCATTGCAGCTTGCGCTGGAGCAGTTAAAAGGAAAACTGGCAAGAGAGGGTTTTTTTGAAGCAATGCGGAAAAGACCCCTTCCTCCTTTTCCAAAGAAGATTGGAATTGTTACATCGCCGACAGGGGCCGCTGTCAGGGATATTCTTAAGGTTTTTGAAAGGAGATTTGCCGATATAGGTGTTTTGATTTACCCTGTAAAAGTGCAGGGCATAGAATCCGCAAGAGAGGTATCGGAAGGCATTAAAGAGCTTAATATGGTTCCGGGGATTGATGTGATTATTATTGCAAGGGGCGGCGGCTCGCAGGAAGACCTTTGGGCATTTAATGAAGAGATTGTAGCAAGGGCAATTTTCAATTCAAAGATTCCGGTCGTATCGGCAGTCGGACATGAAATAGATTTCACCATCGCCGATATGGTGGCTGATTTACGGGCGTCGACGCCCTCTGCTGCCGCTGAAATGATTATCCGCTCAAAAGAGGAGCTTAAAGAGCGGCTGGCTGCTGTTCTATTTCAATTAATATCCGGCTTAAGAAATATAATAGCTGATAAACGGATTTTTCTCCACAGATTGGAGCGGGGGCTTGTTGACCCATCCAGAAGATTAAAGGAGATAAGGTTAAGGCTGGGAGATGTGACAGACAGGCTTGCCCTCGCAATGTCCAATTCTTTGGAGATGATAAAAAAAGATTGCCGGCATATCGCAGAGAGGCTCAATATTTTAAGTCCGCTCAATATACTCGGAAGGGGTTACAGCATCACAAGAAATATCCCGTCTATGGCTGTGCTGCGGGATTCAAAAGATGTTGAGGCAGGCGATGATGTAAATATAATTCTTTCAAAAGGAGAGATATTCTGTAAGGTCTATGGCAGAGATAAAGTTTGAAGACGCATTGAAAAGACTTGAAGAGATAGTGGATGCCCTTGAGAAAGGGGATATTCCTTTGGAGAAGTCTTTGAAAATCTTTGAGGAAGGGGTAAGGCTCTCAAGGCTTTGCAATAAGATGCTGGATAAGGCTGAGAAAAAGGTTGAGATACTTATGCGCAGCGAAAATGGTGAACTTGAGGCAAGGCCGTTTGAACCGGAAGAAAAATGATTTTGGATATTGACAGATACCTGAAGGAAAGAGGAGATATTGTAAATAAAGCAATTGACAGTCTTTTGCCAAAAGAGGATGAATTTCCGCAAAGGCTGCACAAGGCAATGAGATACAGTATTTTTGCAGGCGGAAAACGGCTCCGGCCTATCCTTGTTATAGCCGCAGCAGAGGTTTTCGGAAAAACCGCCGGTAGTGTTATTAACATAGCCTGCGCCGTTGAAATGATACACACATATTCATTGATACACGATGATCTCCCTGCTATGGATAATGACGACCTGAGGCGGGGAATGCCTACATGCCACAAGGTGTTTGGAGAGGCATTGGCAATACTTGCAGGCGATGCGCTTCTGACAAAGGCATTTCAGATAATGAGCAAACCATTAGCAGTAGAGACGCATAATTATGCGTCTCTACAAACTATTCATGAGATAGCAAAGGCAGCCGGCTCTACAGGCATGGTTGGCGGTCAGGTTGTGGATATTGAGTCAGAAGGCAAAGATATTGAGTTTCCTGTTCTTGAATATACTCACATACACAAGACAGGTGAATTGATCCTTGCAAGCTGCAAGGCCGGAGCCATTATGGCAAATGCAGACGACAGAGGACTTGAGGCAATAACAAGATATGGTGAGGCTGTGGGCCTTGCCTTTCAGATAGCCGATGATATACTTGATATAGAGGGGACTAAAGAAGATGTGGGAAAGAATGTTGGAGGAGATGTAAAAAAGGGCAAGGCCACATATCCGTCTATTCTCGGTATAGAAGAGTCAAAAAAGAGGGCAGGGGAGTTGGCATCTCTTGCAATAGCATCGCTTAAAGATTTTGATGAAAAGGCAGAACCGCTGCGGGCCATTGCAAGATATATAGTGGAAAGGAGAAAGTGAAGAAGGGTCAAAGAGTCAAGGAGTCAGAGAGTCAAAGTTTAGAAGCTTTTACTCTGATACCCTGACCCTTTGACTCTATGACTCTATAAAACCTATGTCCAAACTTTTAGATAATATAAACAATCCCGATGACTTGAAAAAGCTTGTAGCTGAAAATCTGCCCGCGCTCGCCGAAGAAATAAGAGATGAAATTGTTGACACAATATCAAAGACAGGGGGTCATCTGGCAAGCAGCCTCGGCGCCGTGGAATTAGCTGTTTCACTGCATTATGTCTTTAACACGCCAAAAGATAAAGTCATCTGGGATGTAGGCCATCAGGCGTATGCGCATAAAATATTGACCGGCAGAAGAAAAGTGTTTTACACCATTCGCCAAATGGGCGGCATAAGCGGTTTTCCGAAGGTATCTGAAAGTATATACGATGCCTTTGGCGCAGGGCATTCCTCCACATCCATCTCTGCTGCTATGGGAATGGTTGTCGCAAGGGATTTAAAGGGCGAGGATTATAAGGTAATAGCCGTTATCGGCGACGGCTCTCTGACAGCAGGGCTTGCATTTGAAGGGCTGAATCAGGCAGGGCATCTTAAGAAGGATATAATTGTTGTCCTGAATGATAATGAGATGAGCATATCGCGGAATGTCGGCGCCCTTTCATCTTTCTTAAGCAGAAAGATTACAGGAAGATTGGCAACGCGGTTAAAAAAAGAGGCAGAGGGGTTTTTTATGTCCATCCCGCGGATAGGCGGACGGCTTATGTCGCTGGCAAAAAGGGCGGAGGATTCCCTTATAGCATTGCTTACACCCGGCATGTTGTTTGAGGGCCTTGGTTTCCATTATATAGGCCCGATAGACGGCCATAACATGGATGAGCTTATAAACACATTTCGTGACGTTAAGGAATTAAAAGGGCCAATACTCATCCATACACTAACAAAAAAAGGAAAGGGATATGCGCCGGCAGAGAAAGAACCTGTTAAATTTCATGGCATCGGGCCTTTTGAAAAAGAGACAGGCAAACAAGTAAAACCGGAAAACAAGATTCCTACCTATACAGAGGTCTTTGGTCAAACGCTTGCTGAAATGGCCGAGAAAGATAAGAGGATCGTTGCTATAACTGCGGCTATGCCTGAAGGAACAGGCCTTGATGGATTTGCAAAAAGATTTCCGCAAAGGTTCTTTGATGTTGGCATAGCAGAGCAGCATGCCGTAACATTTGCGGCAGGCCTTGCAAAAGAAGGGTTTATTCCTGTGGTGGTCATATACTCCACATTCCTGCAAAGGGCCTACGATGAGATACTCCATGATGCAGCTTTGCAAAATCTCCCTGTAATTCTGGCTATCGACAGGGCAGGGATAGTTGGCGCTGACGGCCCAACGCATCACGGATTGTTTGACATATCCTATCTGAGGCATATGCCAAATATGATTATCATGGCCCCTAAAGATGAAGATGAGCTTAGGCATATGTTAAAGACTGCTGTAGAATGCGGGAGACCGGCGGTAGTCCGCTATCCAAGGGGGGAGGGATATAATGTTGATATCTCCTCGCCATTAAAGGAAATCCCAATAGGCAAGGCAGAGGTTTTAAAAGATGGGATGGACGCGGCTATCCTTGCAATAGGTTCAATGGTTTATCCGGCGATGGAGGCTGCTGTAAGACTTGAAAAAAAAGGGATAAAGGCCATGGTTATAAGCAGCCGTTTTGTAAAACCTATTGATGAGGAACTTATAGTTGCGCTCGCCGGAAAAGCCGGCAAAATTATAACCATAGAAGAGAATGCGCTTCAGGGCGGCTTTGGCAGCGCTGTGCTTGAACTTCTTGAGAAAATGGATATAACGGATTGCAGGATAAAAAGGATAGGGGTTCCTGATAAATTTGTAGAGCATGGTTCACAAAAAGAATTGAGAAGCCTTCTTGGGCTTGATGCAGACGGAATTGAAAAAACAGTTAAGGATATGATGAGGGATAATGTCAGCGAAAGGAAAAGGGCGTATTGACAGGCTTCTTGTGGAGCGAGGACTGGCGGAAAGCCTTGAAAAGGCATTGGCCATTATTATGGCAGGGAGGGCGCTGGCAGAAGGGCGTGTAATTGACAAGCCAGGCGCAGAGATTAAAACTGATGTTGAAATTACAATCCTTGAACAGAGTCCGTATGTCAGCAGGGGCGGGATAAAACTTGAAGGCGCTCTATCTTATTTTAATATAGATTGCGCCGGCAAGACAGTCATGGATATTGGTGCGTCAACCGGCGGCTTTACAGACTGCTTGTTGAAAAGAGGCGCTAAAAAGGTTTTTACGGTAGATGTCGGGAAGGGACTTTTGGACTGGTCTTTAAGAAATGACAAAAGGGTTATAGTTTTGGAAGGCAGGAATATCAGGTATCTTGAATTTAAAGATATAGGCGAGTATAGTGATATTGTTACTATAGATGTTTCGTTCATATCATTAGAAAAGGTTATTCCAAAGGTAAGGGAATTTTTAAAACCCAAAGGACTTGTTCTTGGATTGATAAAACCGCAGTTTGAGGCTGAAAAAGAAGAGGTTGGGGAAAAGGGTATTATCAAAGACCCTGAAATACACAAAAAGGTCATTGACAAAATAAAGGCATTTTCAAAAGACCTTGGTTTTATTGTAAAAGGCATTTCAGAATCAGCAATAAAAGGGGCAAAGGGCAATAAGGAATTCTGGATATATATGGAGGCTTAAATGGCGGTAAAAAAACTTGGGGAACTTCTTGTAGAGGCAGGGCTTATTACAAAAGAGCAATTAGACGCCGCCCTTGCCGAAGAAAAACAAAAAGGCAAAAGATTAGGGGCGCTGCTCGTTGAAAAGGGTTTCACAACAGAACTGGATATTGCCCAAACCCTCGCATACCAGCTGAATATTCCATATATTGACCTGCATACCGCTGTTGTAGAGCCAGAGGCAACTAAGCTTGTGCCTGAAAAGCTTGCAAGGAAACACGTTATTATCCCGCTCTACACCGAAAAAAGGAATATATTAAGGGTTGCAATGTCAGATCCGCTGAATATGGAGGCGCTTGATGATATAAGATTTTCCACAAACTACCAATGCTCGCCCATGGTTGCAACAACTACGGATATACTTACGGCTATAAATACGCACTATCACCTCTCTCTTCCTATAGAGGATATTGTAGGGGATATGGTTAAGGAAAAGTTTTTAGAGATAGTCCATGACAAAGAGCATGTCAAAGATACAGAAGAGCTGCTGAAGAAAAGCGAGGCTCCGCCTATTATAAAGATGGTGGACTCTATAATAATCCACGGCATAGAAAGCAGGGCGAGTGATATACACATAGAGCCGCAGGAGCGCATGGTCAAACTAAGGGAAAGGATTGACGGGCTCATGAGGGATGTCATGCATCTCCCTAAATGGGTTCAGGGCGCTGTAACATCAAGGATAAAGATAATGGCAAAGCTGGATATTGCGGAAAGAAGGGTACCGCAGGATGGCAGGATACCGGTGAGGATAACAGGGCGTGAGCTTGACCTCAGGATATCAACCCTTCCCACGCAGTATGGTGAAAAGATAGTGATGCGCATCCTTGACACAAAGTCCACAACGCTTACGATGGGTGAAATAGGGCTTTCCACATCTACGAATGACAGGGTAAAGGCAATTATAGAGAGGCCTCAGGGCATAGTGCTTGTTACAGGGCCGACCGGAAGCGGCAAGACATCAAGCCTTTATGCAATGATCAGCCACATAAAAACCCCGGAGGTTAATGTGATTACCCTGGAAGATCCTATTGAATATAAGCTTGAAGGGGTAAACCAGGTGGCGATAAATGAAAAGACAGGGCTCACATTTGCATACTGCCTGAGGTCTGTTTTGAGGCAGGACCCTGATGTGATATTTGTGGGAGAGATGCGCGATCTGGAAACAGCCGAGATAGCGCACCAGGCGTCCATTACAGGCCACCTCGTATTCTCCACCCTTCATACCACAGACGCAATTTCAACAATAACAAGATTAAAAGATATGAAAATCCAGCCATACCTTATGGCGTCTTCTTTAAACGGTATTGTTGCTCAAAGGCTTATAAGAAAACTATGCGAGTCTTGCAAGGAGCTTTATAATCCCACAGACGAAGAACTGCTTAAGGTGGGCATAAAGGCAAAAAAAGGCGACAGGCCTAATCTTCACAGGGGCAAGGGATGCAAGGAATGCGGAGGAACCGGCTATCACGGCAGAACAGGCGTGTTTGAGGTGTTGGTAGTTAACAGCCAGATAAAGGATATGATAGTTTCTGATGAACCGGAAGATGCTATAAGAAAGGTGGCAATAGCCAGCGGCATGATTCCTATGTATAAGGATGGGATAGCGAAAGTAAGGCAGGGGATTACCACACTGGATGAGCTCCAACGGGTTGTCTTTGCCAAAGAAAAGGAGATAATAAATATAATCTGCCCAAACTGTTCCGAGGTTATCAGGACAGAATTTGCAACCTGCCCGTACTGCGGCTATGCAGTTGTTCTTAACTGCCCATCTTGCGGCAGGGAGCGGGAGCTGGAATGGAGTCACTGCCCATATTGCAGTATGGAATTTAGCAAATCTGTTCCTTTTAATGAAAAAGACCTTCCGCCCAAGGGAAAATCCCGCAGTTGACAAAATTAAGTTGTTGCCTGAATAAGTTAAGATACATATGCGACATTAAGGAATAATGGATCATTATGCGAAGGCATACCCGATAGAATCAATCGGGGACGGAGGTTTTATCTCTATGAACAGAAAGGCTGTTGCCCTGCTTTCCGGCGGGTTGGACTCAACTCTGGCAGTAAAGGTGATGCTGGAACAGGGGATTGAAATTTGTGCCCTTAATTTTACATCCACATTCTGCACATGCAGCTGCAGGGGAAGCGTTTGCAGCAATGAGGCAGCAAGGGTTGCTAACGAATTTGACGTTCCCATAAAAGTCCTTCAAAAGGGATTAGATTACATAGAGATTGTAAGAAATCCAAAGTATGGCTACGGACAGGGTATAAACCCTTGCGTGGACTGCCGCATATATATGCACAGGCTTGCAAAGAAATATATGGAAGAGATTGGCGCGTCATTTATAGTAACCGGCGAGGTGCTGGGTCAGAGGCCAATGAGTCAGAGAAGGGATGCGTTTGAGACAATAGAAAGAGAGAGCGGTCTTGAGGGGCTTATTCTAAGGCCCCTTTGCGCAAAGCACCTTGAACCTACCATTCCGGAGAAGGTCGGCATAGTAAACCGGGAAAAACTTCTGGATATGGGCGGCCGTTCACGGAGGCCGCAGATAGCCCTTGCAGAGGAATTGGATATTCAGAATTACCCTTGCCCATCAGGCGGCTGTCTCCTGACAGACAAGATATTTTCAAAGAGGGTAAAGGATTTGCTGGATAATAAGGAAGAAGTCACGATGAAGGATGTGCTTCTTCTTAAAGCAGGCAGGCATTTCAGGCTGAATAAGGATGTTAAGATTGTTATCGGCAGGGATGAGGCTGATAATAAAAAGATCAAAAACCTCATTCAGGCAGACGATATCATGATAGAGCCGCTGGATTTTGCCGGACCAACAGGACTTATATGCGGCTTATCTAAAAATGGAACGCACTTTATCGCAGGCAGGATGATTTTAAGATACGCCGGAACAAAGGCCGAGGGGAAGAGAACGTTAAAACTTTCTAAAAATAGCGAGACAACTACATTTGAGGTTGATGCGCCAGTTGAGGAAGAAGTGTTAAAAGGGATGATGATATGAAATTACAGAAGTCAGGAGTCAGGGGTCAGGGGTCAGAAAAACAGACGCAAGACTTATCACTGATTACTCAAAAAAAATTTGAGCATCTGAAAACTATCCTCCGTGATATGGGCTCTGTGCTTGTGGCCTTTTCAGGCGGAGTAGATTCAACCTTTCTTTTAAAAAGTGCCTTTGATGCCTTGGGCGGCAAGGCTGCGGCGCTTACAGCCCTATCTCCAACATACCCTGAAAGGGAATTTCAGTATGCAAAGGGCCTTGCCCGGCAGATTGGCGCAAGGCATATAATAGTAGAATCTAATGAACTCCTTATACCAAACTTTGCTGATAATACGGATAAGAGATGTTACTATTGCAAGAGCGAGCTTTTTGAGATATGCAATGAAAAGGCAAAAGAGCTTGGGCTTGCATCCGTAGCAGACGGAAGCAATATTGATGATTTGGGAGATTATAGGCCAGGGAGAGAGGCTGCAAAAAAACTTGGCGTGAGAAGTCCTCTTGTGGAGGCAGGTCTGTCAAAGCCTGAAATAAGACAATTAAGCCGTATTATTGGCCTTGAGACATGGCAAAAGCCGTCCTTCGCCTGCCTCTCATCCAGATTTCCCTATGGAACAAAGATAACAGAAGAAAGACTTGATAAGATTGAGAGATGCGAAGAGATGCTTCGCAATTTAGGTTTTTCTCAATTCCGGGTGAGATACCATAATGAAATTGCCAGAATTGAGGCGCCGCCTGCTGAGATAAACAGATTCTTGGATGAAGGCGTCAGGGATGTAATTGTTAAGGGTTTTAAAGAGCAGGGATTTACTTATATAACGCTTGACCTTCAGGGTTACAGGACAGGGAGCATGAATGAAGGGATGTTAAAAAAGATGGGATGATGACACCTATCGCGGGTTCAAATTCGCTTCCATGAAATGTATTTAAAACAGCAATTGTTCTTATTTATGCTTTCTGTTATAGTGTAAACAAAAAATGTTCTTGGAGGTGCAGGCCATGACTGTAGTGGATATAGTAGCAAAAGAATTTCATGTAAGCCCCAAGGAGATACTCAAAGATAGTTTAAAAACCTATCTCCATCAAAGGTTGTCAAAGGTGGAGGCGAATATATTCATCATTGCAAAGAAATACGGCGTTAAGGATGTTTTTGAGCTGGATTCAAAGGTAAAAAAGGGGATAGTAAATGAAAAGGACGCCTACGATGACTATTTCGCCCTTGATAACCTTGAGTCTGAAAAGGAGAAGATTAAGAAACTCATGGAGAAGGTCTGATGGCTTCTATTGACGATCTCCGAAGAATTGCCGAAGTAGAATTTGCAGACATAGTAAATGATGCCGCAGTCATTGACCATAAGGCGAGAATATTCCTATCTCACGGCGGTTTTGTTGATGTAAACCTTTCCCAAAGACTCCCCGATAAATTCGGCTTCCACTGGGAAGTGACGGACGCAGCCGGGACCATCTTCCGGTATGACAACTTTCCCGATAAAAACTGGCGGACAGTTTCCACATATCCCTGCCACTTTCATAACGGTTCTCAGGAAAATGTTGAGGCATCTCCTTTCCCCCCGACTGTTATTGAGGGTTTTCGCTCATTTATGGAATTTGTGCGGAGCAAGATAAAGAAACATGCGCGGGTTGTCTCTAAGAAAACCGGCGCGCATAAGCCTTCTTGATTTTTTTAAAAACGTTGCAAGAAAAATGCCTCTTGGAGAGTCTTGTATGGTAGGGGTAGACCTATGTGTCTGCCCGATTGTAGGAGCAGGTTGCAAATCTGTTCTCACAAGAGGTAGCGCGAAAAAGAGAAAAAATAAATATTGGGGATTATATCTTATTTATGCCAAAATTTAACAACAAAGAAGAATATCTGAAATGGAAGCAAGAGAAATCAAGGCAAGGGGATAATAACGAGCCTGTTGAAACAGATAATAAGCGCTATCCTAAAAAAGTATTTTATATTTTTATTCTGTTCCTCTTGTTGGTAATTTTATACTCCCTCGGAAACAAAATAGGTAATGTATTAAAGCAAAATCCAAAAGATGTTCCTAATCAAGAATTGCATCCAGCGCAAGAATTAACACGCTATCAAACGAAACAAGAGCCTTCTGCCTCAACCTTAATTAACCAGACAAAACCAGAGACTCCTCCAGCCAAGCTGACTTTTCCTGAAATAGTTAAACAGGCAAAGAAAGCTGTTGTTACTATTAAAACATCAAAAGGTCTTGGCTCTGGGTTTCTCATATCACCTTCTGGAAAAATTGTCACAAACACGCATGTGGTTGGTAAAGATCAAACGGTAGAAGTTGTGTTTATATCAGGAATTTCGGAACGGGCAAGTGTTGTCATGAAAGGGACAATACCCTTGGATATTGCTATTCTTGAGATATATGGCCACAGGTCTGACTATGACTACTTACAATTAGGCGATTCAAGTGACTGTGCCGAAGGTACAGATGTGATTGCTATTGGTTCTCCCATAGGATTGGCTGGGACTGCAACAAAAGGCATAATCAGTAATTGTAATCGTGTTAGCTCAGATGTAAATTATATACAAACAGATGCTTCTATTAATTCAGGAAATAGCGGAGGCCCTTTAATAGATAGCGCTACTGGTAAAGTTATTGGAGTGAATACCATAAAAATGAGCGGCTTGGGATTGGAAGGCTTGGGATTTGCTATCGAAATAAATATGGTCAAAGACTTTATGTCATGGAAACTAACTTCTCTTGAAGAAAAGTTTAGAAGAGAAAGGGAAGAGGAAATTAAAAAATTAGCAAGTGATTTCGAACTAATTATTATAATAGAATTTAATAAGTATATACAAGCGAAGATGCGCGCAGAGTTTGATAGAATTAAACAACTTGGCATAAAGCTTGGTAAAAATAGTAGAGAAATAATTGAGGCATTTAATAGTCAAGCTGTTGAACATGGGTGGAATAATTCGGAACGCTTGCAGAAGTATTCATTGAACTCGTTAGTGATAGAATCAAGAAAGTATGGATGGGATCGTTTGAGGCCACCTTCTGAGTTTGATTCATGGGAAAAGTGGTTTGAAGCAATGGCAGAAGGGGTAATTGACAGGGAGATACCTGTTGAGAAAGTTGTGGAGATTATTAAACGCCATTTTTCTTATGCATAACATATAGAAACCATCAAAACCTGACCTAAATCTGATGCATAACTGCCCATTTTGTATTTAATTGGATGAGAAAAATGACTGACAAAAACAAAATTAGTTCCATAGCGCCGCTTAATTACCAATATCCATCGGTGTCAAAAGACAGCATACCAGCGGGTTTTAATAAACTGTTTCCGATTGATTATAAGAGTGAAGAAATTGAGGAATATGAAGTACTGTTTTTCCATCGTCTCATGAAAAAGAATTATGGCAACCCATCTGAGATAGAATTTGAAAAAGACTCTATCAAAAAAACAAAGGATGGACGGAGTATTTCTCTTGGTCGTGAATGGAAGTATTATATAAGAACACATTCTGGTGGTATTATTCAAGTTGGCACAGAAGATATTCATACTCGTCTGAAAACATGTCATGTGCTTCCAAGTAGTCAAAAAGAACCCAGCAGTATAATAATCCAAGAAGGTGAAAAATTTATTAATGCCCTGCTAACAGAAGCTCGGAGGCAAAAAGACCAACTACTCAATATAAAAAAAGAGTTTGAAAGTGGTGATGAAAGAACAGGCCTTTTTCTATTAGATAATGTTTATCTAACCAACTATCAGCGTGCAGAATTAATGTTGGACTATGCTGAGGATAATGAGAAGGACGTTAATGAAGAATTTTTACGATATGACCCGCGCTATCCGATGACTCCTGATAAACAGGCTCATCATGACAAGTTTATGCAAGCAGGAGGAATGTATTATGATGCATCAATCTTTTATTCTTTTATGGCATTAGAAGGTTTTGTTAACATTATCTATTATGCTTTTTTAAAAGATGAACTTCGGTCCGATTTTATTACCGATCAAAAATTAGATGAAAGATTAGATATCGTCACAAAAATCTTACTAATGCCTTCCTTATGCGATGGTTTTAAGAGTAAACAAAAAGCAGCTTTTTTTAAAATTTTAAAAAAATTGAAAAACCACAGAAACTTCTTGTTTCATTCGAAGATTACTGATTCACTTAGAACGGTATGTTTTGTTGAAAGTGGATTCCTCTATAGTTGTAAGTTCAAGAAAGATTCAAACCCGTTATTCCCGGAACGTAAACAATACCCTCTTCTCGAAATAAATGCCCGCGCGATTAAAGTGATTGTAGAACATATAGTTAAAGAAATCCTTAACATGATGCAGGATGAGCATAGAGCATTAGTTAAGAGTTTTGTTTTAAATGGCATGACAATACCATTTTGGCGGGATAAAAATGGAGTAATTAAATTGGGAATTATGAAAAATGTTGAATAGAGTAAGTATGGTGGGCTACGCCCACCCTTTATCGGCGGGCACAGCCCGCCCTACGCAATTATAAAATTTAACGGGAGGGGGGAGGGGGGGAGGGACACTTCCCGATTTAATTTAGGTTCGCAAGACAGACACGCAGGTTTGCCCCTACAACACCATGACCCAACTCAACCCCGACATCCATCATCGCCGTTCCATACGTCTGAAGAATTATGATTATTCCCGCGCAGGCGCGTATTTTGTTACTGTGTGCGTGCAAAATCGTGAATGTTTGTTCGGGGATATTGACAACGGGGAAATGCGGTTGAATGAATTTGGGCGGGTTGTAGAAAACGAATGGTTGAAGACAAAGGACATCCGAGGTAACGTGAAATTGGATTATTACATCATCATGCCGAACCATTTTCACGGAATTTTGGTAATCAATGATTGTAGGGGCGTATTGCAATACGCCCCTACCGCAAGTCGTAAATTCCGATCACCGTCACAAACAATTGGCGCAATTGTCCGCGGTTTTAAATCCGCCATTACCAAACACATCAATGAAACCCGCAACAATCCGGGCTGTCCCGTCTGGCAGCGCAATTATTATGAACACATTATCCGAAATGAAAAATCCATGAACAAAATACGTGAATACATAACCAAGAATCCATTAAATTGGACAACCGACATTGAACACCCCTGTAACAAAGGCAACAGAACAGCAGAGGAATATTACAAGCATATTGTGGAAAGGTTATGACTGACAATTGCCGTAACGGCAGGAGTTACCTTATTCCACTATCTTTAAATCTTTTTAAAACATCCAGCAGATAATCAATATCCTTTTCAGTGTGGCTGGCATTTATCTGGAATCTTATCTCTTCGTCCCCTTTCGGAACTACAGGAAAATTCAGGCCTGTGGCCAGTATGCCGTTATCAAAGAGAAACCTTACCATTTCCGATGTCCTCTCGGTATCCCTCACCATCAGCGGAACGATAGGGTGTTCGCCGGGAATGGTCTCATACCCAAGCTGTTTCAGCCCTTCCCGCAAGCGCGCTGCAAGTCTTCTCAGCCTTTCGAGAAGCCTTATCCCTTCTGGACTCCCCAGTATTTCAAGGGACTTGATTGCCGCTGCTGCCTCAGCAGGGGTAATTGGGTTAGAATAGATATAAAAAGGCGCTGTTTCTCTGAGATAACTTATCACCGTATTTGTTGAGACTATATAACCGCCGTTTACCCCCAGCGCTTTTCCAAGTGTTGCCACGAGAATATCCACTCTGGCATTGGTATGTTCTTCTGTGCCTCTTCCTGTTTTACCAAATGCGCCGACGCCATGAGAGTCATCAACAATAGTGATAATACCTTCTTCATATCCTGATTCATATCTCTTGCAGATTTCAACAATCCTGTCTAAAGGCGCATAATCGCCCCTCATGCTGAAGATGCCGTCAGTTGCCACCACAACCCTTTTTGCAAGGCCTGTGTTTTCTTTGAGGATACGCTCCATATCTGTCATGTCAAGATGGAGATAGACCTCCTTTTTTGCAGGCCTGGAGAGCCTTATAGCATTGATAATGCAGTTATGGTTCAACCCATCGCTCAACACGAGGGTCTTTTCAGTAATGAACTGGGGGAGTATTCCCATGACAGTTGAATATGCCGAGCTGAATATCATTGCAGCCTCTCTCCCGTGAAAGCCGGCAAGTCTTTTCTCAAGATTTATATGTGGTTCGTAGGTTCCGCTTATAAACCTGACAGCGCCAGGACCTGCGCCGAACTTTCTTGCGGCATCTTCCTCTGCCCTTATGACATTCTTATTTAAAGAGAGTCCCAGATATGAATTGGAGTTCATCTTTAAAAACTCTTTTTCTCCCTGTCCGGCGAGCAGACAGCGAGGGCCAAAGCCGTCCTTTGCCCCTGTTATGCCAGTGATGACCTTTTCCTTACCCTTCAAACTTCCTCTGGCCTTAAGATCATTCAGTTTTTCAGTCAGTATCTTTTCTATTTGTTTTAGAGACATGCTTGCCTTTGCGAAACACTCAGGAGTCTTTGACTTTGCCGCTATAATAACGGGTTTTTATAGACTTGACAAGGGTTTTTGCCTTTATATAATCTATACCTCGTTAAGCATTCTTAAGCTAATGATAATTTTAATGGCTGCTATTTATTAATTGCCCCAAAGAAGCATGCTTGAAAATAAAATAATATTTTGATATGGTAATACAAAATTATACAAGGAGGTTGAAAATGCCGTCACGCCAAAGAGTAGTAATGACTGTTTCATTACCGCCTCAAACTGCTGAAGAATGCAAAGAAATAGCAAAAGAAAAGGGGGAAACGATAAGCGAGTTTTTCAGAGAGATGTTTTCATTTTATAAGCAGGAGAAGTTAACAAAAGAGTTCCGGCGGCTGCAGAGGTATGGAGTGAAAAAGGCGCGGGAAATGAAAATTACGGAAAAAGAGATAGAGCGGCTGGTCTTTGAAGGAAGATAATGCCAAAAGTTGTCTTTGACACAAAAAAATAAGGGACACTTCCCGGATTACCCCGTTACTCAAGCTAATAACCTCAAATTTTACCGAACCTCTATCCCTTGCTTCAGAATTTATTTTACAAAGGGATTAGCCTCTGTAAAACCTTCATATCCGAATATTACTTGTGTCAATCCTTTGATATAATTATGCGAACATCAGGCGGCCTTTAGGCTGAGGGATAGGGCGCCCTATTTCACGAGCGGTCTCTATCCACTCTTGAATAACAATCTCGGCATTAGTCAGGGCTTCCTGATATGTTGCTCCATCCGCCGCACACCCCGGCAGCTCAGGAACTTCTGCAATATATGCTTGATCTTCATCACTCCAATACATGATAACCTCGTACTTAATCACTTATTTTCCCTCCCATTTTATGCTTGAGGATTACAGTGCGAACTTGCTTTACCTGATAAGGCTTTGCCATAGGCCTCGGCTCTTCACTCGCACTCATGAAAAAACCATCATCTGTGTAATCTTACACTTTTTCAGAGAGCCTTTCTATCATCTCCTTTGTCATTGCAGGCAAATTATATTCAGGCCTCCAGCCCCACTCTTTTCTGGCTGCGCTGTCGTCCATGCTGTGCGGCCATGAGTCTGCAATTGCCTGCCTCATAGGGTCTATCTTGTAGGTCATTGTGAATTCAGGGATATGCTTTTTTATCTCTCTATATAAATCTTCTGGGGCAAGGCTCATGGCTGTAGCATTAAAGGCGTTTCTATGGATGAGTTTTGCAGGGTCAGCCTCCATCAATTGGATTGCCGCTCTTACGGCATCCGGCATGTACATCATATCCAGGCGCGTCCCCTCTTTCAGGAAGCATTCATATCTTTTCTCTCTGACAGCAGCATAAAAGATTTCAACTGCGTAATCAGTGGTGCCGCCGCGGGGCATGGTCTTATATGAAATGAGGCCGGGAAACCGAATACCCCTCGCATCAATGCCGAATCTGTGAAAATAATAATCACAGAGGAGTTCGCCTGTCAATTTCGCTATCCCGTACATGGTTGCAGGACGCTGGATGGTATCCTGAGGGGTATTGTCAGCAGGTGTGGATGGGCCGAATGCGCCGATGGAGCTTGGAAAGAATACAGATAAATTAAATTTGCGGGCAGCCTCCAGTATATTTCTGAGTCCGTTTATGTTTACATCCCATGCAAGATGGGGGTTTTTTTCAGCAGCGGCAGAAAGGAGGGCGGCCATGTGATAGATGATGTCGATGCGATACTCTTTCACGATTTTTTCAACAGCGTTAGAATCCCTTACATCCAGATTGCAGAAATGTCCGCCTTCAAGGAGTTCCCTGTCAGGTTTGGTTTCATGCCCTGCAGCAATAATATTTTCAGGGCTATATTTTTTCCGCAACGCAGGGACAAGTTCAGACCCTATTTGCCCTGTGGCGCCTGTAACTAATATTCGTTTCATATTTTGTCCGCCTGCAGCATGTATCTATATCACCTTTTCAGCTCGTCAATCAATATTGGCAAAACCTCGAATATATCACCTGTTATCCCGTAATCAGCTGTTTTGAATATTGGCGCTTCCGGGTCTTTGTTTATCGCAACGATGCATTTGGATGTGGACATGCCTGCAAGGTGCTGGGGCGCGCCTGATATGCCGCAGGCGATATAAAGTTTGGGCGATACTACCTTTCCGGTCTGCCCGACCTGCGCTGAGTGAGGCATCCATCCGGCATCCACAGCAGCGCCTGATGCGCCGACAACACCGCCCAATATCCCTGCAAGTTCCTCAAGCATCTTAAACCCTTCTGCCCCTTTCATCCCCCTGCCGCCGGAGATGATAATGTCAGCATCAGTAAGGCCAAGGCCTTTTTGAGTTTTCTCTATATTTTTTATAATTGTCCTGATATATGAAGGGTCAATATCCACAGGAAAACTCTCTACCTTTGGGGGTTTTGAAGCAGGTGCTGCCGGTTTTTCAAATGCCCTTGACCTAAGTGTTATTACCCAGGGCATCTCGCCCCTGCATTTAACGGTTGATAAAAGCCTGCCGCCGTATACCTGTCTGGTAAAAAGTATTTCACTGCTATCAACCTTTATTTCGCTTACATCAGATAGATATGCTGTTTTGAGTCGTGCCGCAAGTTTTGGCGCTAAATCTCTGCCAAGACATGTTGATGGTATCAGTATGATGGATGGCTTGTTGCTTTTGATAAATGGATAAATGGCGGCAAGATGGGCATCAGATGTATATTGCGTAAGAAGATGGTTTTCTATCAAATAGATATTGTCTGTATCTATGTTCGAGGCAGCGCTTGATAATGCGGATATGCCGCTGCCCAAGGCTATAACAGACAACCCGGTATTGAGCCTGCCTGAAATATATCTGCCTGCGCCGATTGCCTCTAATGTCCCTGAGGTGACAGCGCCTTCTTTGTGTTCAGCAATTACCAATATGTCTCTGTTATTCATTAATGCCCCGCTTCAATTATCATCTCCCTACTATATAACCTTTGCCTCATTTCTCAAACGATTTATCAATTCTTTTGCAGCGCTTATAGCATCACCTTTAAGCATCTCACCATTTTTTCTTGCAGGCGGCCTGGATAATTTTTGTAATATTATCCGCGAGGCCTCTCTTCCGGTTTCTCCCTGAGAAATGCCCAGTGCGCCTGCGTTAATCACCTTTATCTCTTTTTTCTTGGCCCTCATAATGCCGGGGAGGGATGCGTATCTTGGCGTGTTGATGCCCTGTTGTATAGTAAACAAGGCGGGGAGGGGAACTTCAACTATCTCAAGCCCCTCGTCAATTTCTCTGTGCGCAGTTGCGGTTTTTTTATCTTCTGATATTTCCAATTTAAGGATTGACGAGACCGAAGGGATATTTAATATCTCTGACAGGGCAAGCCCAACCTGTCCCCAGCCGTCATCCACCGCCTGCTTGCCTGATAGGATAATATCATAGCCGGAAATGCCTGCAATCTTACTCAGGATAAGGGCTGTTCTATATGCGTCAGAGCCGTCAAAGGCAGTGTCTTTCAAATGGATTCCATCGTCAGCGCCCATGGCAATGGAACTTCTTATAATATCAGCAGCCCTGTCCGGCCCCATAGATATAACAGTTACACTACCGCCATTCTTTTCCTTTATACGCAGCGCCTCTTCCACCGCATATTCATCATATGGATTTATAACCCACGGAATATCCTGATACATAATATCCGCAGCCTCTGCATTTATCTTTAAATCCACAGCAGTATCAGGAACCTGTTTTATAAGGGCTAAAATTTTCAACTGAAAATATCCTCTTTTACCCCATCCCCACCCTAACCCTCCCCTTGAAGGGGAGGGAACAAAAAAGTTTCCTCTCCCTCAGGGAGAGGACTGAAACATCCTTAATGGATGTTTCAGGTGAGGGTGGGGTTGGTTTTCATTCTCATTTGTGAGCCGCGGGCTTATGGGTGTTTTATAAATAGAGTATAACAGTGAAAGGATATGCGGTCAATTTTTATAAGCAGAGGCCTTTAATCTCGCGCCGTCTGTCTCAACTGTTATTGCGCCGTTTATGTCTGTTCTTAAAACAGGTATCTTTAATCCTTCATATCTTTTTAATATTTCAGGGTGCGGAAAACCAAATGGATTGGAATGGCCGACAGATATGACCGCAAATTCAGGGTTCGCTGCCTTTAAAAAATCCATTTGGGAAGATGTCCTGCTGCCGTGATGTGGAACTTTTAGGACAGCGCTTTTTATTTTATCCCCTGCCTTCAGCAAAATGGCCTCGCCTATATCTTCAATATCGCCTGTGAAAAGAAAACTGACATCCTTATATTTTAACTTTACCACCAACGAGTTATTGTTTGTATCAAGACGGCTTTCCTTCGGAGGGGAGAGAAATTCTACAATTGCGCCGTTTATATTTAGCGGGGGTGTATCGGAGTCTGATATAAACTTCTTTATGTTGTTTTTATCAATAGATTTCATAAATTCCTCATAGTCCTTGTTAGCGCTAACATCCCCATTCCATCTAAACTCTTTTACGCGAAACCTTTCTGCTATAAATTTAAGGCCCATCATGTGGTCTCTTTGAGGATGGCTTAAGACAATATAGTCAATCCTGTCTATCTTGTTTTTCCAGAGAAACGGCGCAATAATCCTTTCACCAACATCAAAATCCGCGTTATAAAAGCCCCCGCCGTCTATAAGCATCCGCTTGCCATAAGGAAATTCTATCAGCGCAGAGTCGCCCTGTCCAACACTTATGAATGTAACCTTTAAATTTGGCGAGTAATTAAGATGGTAATACCAGAATGAGTAATTGCCGATTATAATAAGCATTACAACCGGGAGGGCGTATTTAAGAATCTTTATTTTTTTAAATTCCACAACAGAGACTATCAGGATATAAAATAAAACTGCCTCCAGAATTGTCGGCGTTGTTGTAAAAACTGATGAATACGGGATATTGGAGAAAAGATTTACTATCCATATTGAGGCCTTTAATACCATATCAACGATTACAAGAATTAAATTGGCGGCAGATTGATTAAAAAAAGAGACAAGGACGGAAATAAGCCCGAGGGGGACAGCTATAAAACCCATAAGGGGAACTGCAATAAGATTTGCGATAATCCCGATGATAGAGACCCTGTGGAAGTGATATGCAGTAAAAGGCGCTGTGCCAATGGATGCCGCCAAAGACACGGCAAATGGGTTGAGGAAATAATTCTTAAGCGGATGCCATGCCGGATGAGGCGGCAAAAGCTTGGCTATGTCATTTGCCTGCTTATCCTCATTTGCCCATAGCCCTTGAAACCTTGGCACGAGATATATGATTGCAAGGACAGAGGCAAATGATAACTGGAATGAGATATCGTAAACTGATAACGGGGAGATAACGAGAATGACAAATGCGGCAGCGGCAAGCGTATTGTAGAGGTTTTGTTTTCTGTCAATAATAACCGACAGTATGAAAACCATTACCATTATTACAGCCCTCTGGGTGGATACGGAAAATCCGGCAACAGCGCCATACAAAAGCACAGGAACGATGCTTCCTGCAGAGGCTATCTTTTTTATATCAAAGGCAAGCATAAGCCTCTCTGACTGTTTCAATGCATGCAGGATTATCCAGTATGAAAAAAACGCAATGATGCCTATATGAAGCCCTGATATGGCGAGGATATGGGCGGTGCCTGTGCCGGCAAATGCCTCCCTTACGGCCTTTGAAATCTCACCCTTTTCGCCGAGGATAAGCGCCTTTATTATCGCTGGATTTTCAGCGTCCGAACCATCAATGAAATCCCTTATTTTATCCCGTATCTCTTCAATTGATGTCCTTAAGCCATGTTTTTCCTCACCACCGATAACTGCAATCCACCTCTCATTTTCAATATAACCGATAACATATATATCCTGTCTTGCAAGATTGCCGGCATAGTCATACTCCCCGGGATTACCAAAGTTTTGCGGTATATGCGGTTTTGAGATAAACCTGAGCCTGTCGCCGTATTTGACCCTTACGGAAGGGCTTCCTACTGTAATGAGAATTTTTCCTGTAGCTGGAATAAATCCCCCTGTATCCCCCTTTAGAAAAGGGGGAATCAAAGGGGGATTTATAAAGATTTTTTTCGCATCTATGTAGAGCCTTGTCTTGTCAGAAAACCTTTCAGGGGCATTAGCTAAAACCCCTTCAATGCCGATGCCATGCTCATCTCTTTTCCCATTGTTATAATGTTCTACAAGCATTTTTATGTGGTTTTGGGGAAAGTATGGGCTTACCTGTTGACTGGAAAGTATGACGCCAATGAGGAAAAAGGCGATATAGGCGAGCGCAAAGCTATGTCTCCACTTTCTTATTATGCCAAATGTCAGAAAAAGCAGTGAAACTATAAGAAAGGCGAAAGATAGCTTATCTGTCAACCGGTTATAAGAAGCAGCAATAATGCCGAGGATAAAGAATAGAGTAACAGGGATAAGCGGTTGGCTGCTGCGAAACAAGGAAAAAGGGTGGGGTTGTCTATCCATTGTTTTGTTGTAATGCGCTTTTTATCGCTTCTGCCAGACTCGTGGTAATTCCTGGAATTTTTGCAATTTCTTCTATAGCAGCCTCATTTATTTTTTCAACACTGCCAAAATGTTTGAGCAAAATGTTTCTTTTTGTCTTGCCAATGCCAGGGATTTCGTCTAATACTGATTTTATTTTTCCTCTGAGTTTCTTATGATAACTTATGGCAAACCTATGAACCTCGTCTCTTATTTTCCTGAGAAAAAGATCCGGCGAAGCCCCTTCCTTTAATATTATCGGGGCCTTGACAGCAGGCAGATAAATCCTTTCCCCCTGTTCATTTGCAAGCCGTGGCATCTTTTCTCTTGTCTCGCTGTTTTCTTTTGCAATGGCAGCTATGTCAATATCATTTATCCCCAACCCGCTCATAACTTTAACTGCAATATTCAATTGCCCCTTTCCGCCATCCATGAGAATCAGATCAGGCAGGCTTATCCCTGGACCACTTTCTTTATACCGCCTTGTTAAAACCTCTCTCATCATCCCATAGTCATCCGGCTCTTCGGGCATCCTTATCTTATACAGGCGGTATCTGTTTTTATCCGGTCTTGCATCCTCAAAAACCACCATAGCGCCTACAGCATCCTTGCCGCCTATATTGGATATATCAAATGCCTCTATTGTTTTAGGGGTTTTTCTTAAGTGAAGCCGTTTTTTCAATTCATCCAATAATATCTGTTTATCTTCAAAGGCCTCCTGCCTTCTTCGGACAGCCTCTCTTGCATTTGCCTCTGCCATTTTCAGGAGCTTCTTTCTTTCCCCCTTTATTGGAGAAAAGAATTTTATCTTCTTACCCTTTTTTTCAGAAAGCCAATCGGTAGTTGCATCTTTATCTTCTATGCCAACAGATAGAACTATCTCATCAGGAATAAATCTGTCACCGCTGTAGTATTGATAAATAAATGAAGATATTGCCTCATCCGCGGGTAGTTTTTGATCTCTGAAGAAGAAATCTCTTGCCCCGGAGAGCCTGCCGTCCCTTATAAAAAGGGCCTGAATCAAGAGAGCCTCTCCTTCTGTAATATGCACAAATATATCACGGTTAATTTTCTCATGAGATACAACCTTCTGCTCTTCTAAAGTTGATTCTATTGCCTTAATCTGGTCTCTTATATTAGCCGCCTTTTCAAACTCAAGGGCGTCGGATGCTTGAGACATGCCGGCTTTTAGCGCAACAAGGAGTTCTTTATTCCTGCCTTCCAGAAACATAATGGTTTTATCCGTCAGTTCCCTATACGTCGCTTCTGAAATAATATTTACACACGGCGCTGAGCATATACCGAGCTGATAATCGAGACACGGTCTTACCCGATTTCTGAATTCCGCAGGACTGCATGTGCAGAGTGGGAAAAGACGACGTATAAATCTTACCGTCTCCCTTGCCTTCTGTGCAGACGAATAAGGGCCGAAATAGCGGCTGCCATCCTTCTTAATCTGCCTTGTTATAAAAATCCTTGGAAATTTTTCTGAAAGGGTGAGTTTTATGCTTACACATGTTTTATCGTCTTTTAAGCGGATATTGTAACGAGGCTTGTGTTTTTTAAGAAGGGTGTTTTCAAGTATGATGGCCTCTTTCTCATTGGTTGTAACAATGTATTCTATGTCAACAATTTTTGAGGCAAGAAACTTTACAGTATACCTTGTATCCGCCGTCTCCCGAAAATAGGAGCGAACCCTGCTTCTGATATTCTTTGCCTTGCCGATGTATAAGACCTCGCCCTTATTCCCTTTCATTAAATATACGCCAGGGGATTTAGGGAGGTTTTTAAATTGTTCTTTTGCAGCCATACTCAAAATGTAGCACTTTGCCTTTATGGTTGCAAACTCCTATTTGAAAGGAATATTTGAAAGAAACAGGTGGGATAAAACACTTGACATAATCATAATGTTTTTGGTATTAAAATGGCAATTGATAAGGTTGCAGAAAGGATTGCTATGGAAGAACGGGTTATAAATATTCTGTTGGACATCAAGGCTGATGTCGGCGACCTCAAGAAAGGGCAGAATAGGCTTGAAGGCAGAATGGATAATTTTGAAGGCAGAATGGATAGGCTTGAAACCGATATTTCTGAACTCAAATCCGATGTATCAGAACTCAAAGCCGATATGTCCGAAGTAAAATCAACCGTCAACTCCCTGGCCGATGTGCTGCTTGAGACATCAAGCGAGGTAAAACGGATAAAAGGAAAGAAGATTTGAACGCGCATAAAAAATGCTATAAAGGAGGAAACAAGATGACAAACCGAATCTTATTGATTTTGCGGATTATTGTTCTATCAGTTATCGTCCCTTGTTTTATCGGAAGAGCCATCGCGCTTGCCGAATCCCAGCGTGAGCAACTGAGCCAGATGGTCGAGCAGTTGCAGAAGACGCCGGGCGACAACGCACTGCGCGAGAAAATTATTAGGCTCGCTCAGGAGTTGAAGCCCGCGCCTGCGTTGCCGGAGGAGGCGGAGCGCCATATGGCATATGGCACTGCGGCTTTTACGGCAGCAAAATCGCTTGCTGACTATAAGGAATCAGTCAAAGAATTCGAGCAGGCTATACTCGCCGCGCCGTGGTATGGCGACGCCTATTTAAACCTCGGTGTGGCTCAGGACAAGGCGGAGAATTATGAGGCGGCGTTACGCAGCCTCAAACTCGCTCTACTGGCTTTACCGGATGACAAGCAGATCAAGGGGCTGCTTTACCAGGTCGAATATCGGAATAAAAAGGCGCAGGCAACACCCAAACCCGGCGAGAGTTTCCGTGACTGCACCGATTGTCCCGAGATGGTCATTATCCCGCCGGGCAGCCTTGCGATGGGCAAGACCGAAGTCACGCAAGGGCAATGGCGCGCGGTGATGGGCAATAACCCCAGCAGTTTCAAAAACTGCGGCGACAACTGTCCGGTGGAGAACGTGAGCTGGAACGATATCAAAGACTTCATCCAGAAGCTCAACGCCAAGACCGGCAAACAATACCGCCTGCCGAGTGAAGCAGAATGGGAATACGCCTGCCGTGCTGGAGGACAACAGGAGTACTGCGGCAGTAATAATCTTGATGCCGTCGCCTGGTATGAAGGCAACAGCGGTGGTAGCACCCACCCTGTGGCTGGAAAACAGCCCAATGCCTTTGGCTTGTACGATATGAGCGGCAATGTCTGGGAATGGGTAGAAGACTGTTACAGCGGAGATTGCGTGAATCGGGTGATTCGCGGCGGTTCCTGGTACGGCAAAACTGCGCTCCTGCTGGCGTCTTACCGCCTTTGGTTCGAACCGACGCACAAATTCTTCAACGACGGTTTTCGCATGGCGCTTCCCGTCAAGTAGTTGTTTTCTGAGTTCTGAATTTCTGTATTCTAAGGTTTATAGAATTCTACCAGTTGGTACAGTGAATCACTCTAGCTGACGGTATAAAACGCCGCTGCTGATTTCAGCCGTTGTCTTTTTACCTGCTATTTAGCCCTCTCAAGATATTTACCTTCCGTTGTATCAACCCTTATTTTTTCGCCGATATCTATAAATGCAGGGACATTTACAACAAGTCCTGTTTCAAGGGTTGCCGGCTTCAAGGTGTTTGTGACTGTTGCGCTTTTGAGATTTGGCGCAGTATCCACAACCTTAAGTTCAACAACCTGGGGCGGCTCTACGCCAACCGGTTTACCTTCGTAAAAATCAACTATGAATCTTACATTTGGTATAAGATAGTAAACATTATCGCCGATCTCTTCTGATGTAAGCAATACCTGCTCATAATTTTCTGTATTCATAAAATAATAGTCCGTGCCGCTGTTATACAGATATTCCATCTCATGCTGCTCAAGATGGGCTTTTTCAAGCTTATCTTCAGAGCGGAAGCGGTTCCCAATGGCTGAACCTGTCTTCAGGTTTTTCAATTTTGTCTGTACCATGCCGCGCCAATTGCCAGGCGTTATATGTTGAACGCTCGTCACCCTGTACGGTTCTCCGTTATATAGGATACTCATCCCCACCCTAAGCTGTGTTGCCGCAATCATTTTATAAAACCCCTTTCTTTCAGAAAAATATTGTGCTTTATGTTTTTATGATTTTACATACTTCTCCATGCATTGTCAAGCTATGGCCATTCGCTGATTGACATTATCAGAGGATAGTTGTTATAATGCGCACCGTATGAAAAGGATCGCTATTATAGGCGCAGGCAAGGGCGGTTATGCCCTGTTTTGCCTTTTAAAGGATATATCCGGTATTGAAGTGGTTGGCATTGCAGATAGGGATAAGAATGCCCCAGGCATAAAGCTGGCAAAGGCGTCTGAGATATTTGCCACCGATGATTATAATGATCTCCTCAAGATAAAGGATATAGATATTATTATAAATGTTACCGGCAGTCCTCAGGTTTCAAAGGAGATTAAGAAAAAGAGAAACATTAAGGCAGAGATTGTAGAGGGGATGAGCGCGAGGCTTATTTGGGACCTCTTAAACGAACTAAAAGCAGAGCATGATGGGATACAGAGAAATCTGGCAGAGTCAAAGAAATTATATGACATAGCCATCATACTTGCCTCTGCCCACCATCTTGAAGATGTATTGGATACGATAATAAAAGAATCCACTGAGTTTGTAAATGCGCCTGCCGGAAGCATTGCGTTTTATGACGCAGGCGCAGGGGAATTAAGGATTGCGGCAAGCAAGGGATTTTCTCCGAAATTTTTAGAAATAAATAGATGGAAGGTCAGGCCAAATGGCATGACCGTCCATATCCTTGGCGCAAAGAAACCGGTTGCAATAAGCGATATAAAGAAAGAGCCTCTGTTCAATAATCCGCTTATGCTTGAAGAAGGCGTAAGGTCTCTCATTGCCGTACCGCTCCTTGCCAACAGCCGTATTATCGGAATATTATATATAGATGATTTCAAACCCCGCAGGTGGACCGCAAACGAAATATCATTCCTCTCTCTGCTCGGCACCCAGGCCACCTTTGCAATAGAAAAGCACCAGCTTTTGAAAGAACTGAAGGATAACACGGACAGTCTGCTTGAGACAAAGGATTATCTGAAAAATGTCTTAAATGATTCAGCCGACATAATAATAACCACTGATACTTTTGGCAGGATTGTTGAATTTAACGGAGGCGCAGAGAGGACACTGGGGTACAAAATAGACGAGGTAATAGGCAGACCGGCGTCGGAACTTTACTATAACAGGGATGAAAGAATTAAGATACTTGGCAAAATGGATAAGGACGGCGGTGTTTCCAATTACGAAACGCAGCTTGCGGCAAAGGGCGGAAGGGTGGTTGATATAAGCCTTAGCCTCTCCCACCTCCACAACAGCGCAGGGAAGGTAATCGGAACGGTGGGCATCAGCAAGGATATAACTCAAGAAAAACAGATACGCATAGAAATAGACAATAAAAACAGAGAGCTGAAAGAGGTTAATGACAGACTTGAGGAAAGGATATTAGAAAGGACATTAGAGCTTGAGCACGCCAATAAGGGATTAGAGAGGTCCAATAGGGTCAAGAATCAGTTCATAGCCAATATGAGCCATGAACTCCGGACGCCATTAAATTCCATCATAGGTTTTTCCGATATTTTATTGACAGATGCATTTGGCAGCCTGAATGAAAAACAGGCCAGATACGCAAACAATGTACTGACATCAGGCAGACACCTTCTGCAGCTTATAAACAATATTCTGGATATCGCAAAGATAGAGGCCGGAAGGATGACCCTGGACTATTCCACCTTCCAGCTTCCGGCCATAATTGATGAGGTTATGACTATAGTTCAACCATTAGCCGCTAAAAAAGCAGTTATCCTTGAGGTAAAATTAGATCCTGAATTAACGGAGATAACTGCCGACGAGATAAAGCTCAAACAGATACTATACAATCTCCTCTCTAATGCAATAAAGTTTACCCCGCAGGATGGAAGGGTTGCGTTTGTTGCTGAGAAGGGAGTTGCCGATTCGTCAGGGCAGGGCGGACAACTGCTGAAGATTTCTGTAATAGATACCGGCATAGGCATAAGGACTGAAGACATTGATAAGGTATTTGAGGAATTTGAACAGGTTGACGGAAGTTATTCGAGAAGGCACGAAGGGCTCGGGCTCGGGCTTACGCTTACAAAGAAACTTGTGGAACTTCACGGCGGAATAATCCGGGCTGAAAGTCAATTTGGCAAGGGAAGCACATTCAGTTTTATTATGCCGACTGTAATCTCTGTTCAGGACAGCTCTGAATTATTAGTTGGCAGTTCTGAGAAAAAACAATTTCTCCACATACCTGACTCCGAATTCCGAACAGAGGTTAATGCCCCTCTTGTTTTAGTTGTAGAAGATGACCTTCCCACATCCGAACTTATAACCATCCATCTCGCAAAGGCAGGCTACCTGGTTGCCCATGCCTTTGACGGGAATGAGGCTATTAAGAAGGCGCGGGAGCTGAAGCCGTTTGCAATTACCCTTGATGTGATGCTGCCGTATAAGGACGGATGGGAGGTGCTGCAGGACTTAAAAAGCCATGAGGAGACCAAAGATATCCCTGTTATAATAAATTCAATAATAAGCAATAAAGAACTGGGTTTTGTCCTCGGCGCAGCGGATTATCTTGTAAAACCTGTAGACGGTGCGCGGCTTATTGAAAGACTCAATGAATTAAGGCCTACATTTAAAAAATCAAGCCGACATGCCACCATACTCCTTATAGAAAAGGATGAGAAGATGGCAAGGTCTATGTCGGGAGCATTAGAAGTGGAAGGATTTTCTGTGTTAAGAGTAAAAGGGGGAGAGGAGGGGATTGAGCTTGCGCTTGTTGCAATGCCTGACCTTATAATTGTTGATATGATGTTTAATGGTTTAAGCGAGCTCTCCAGTTTTGATATAATACACAGATTAAAAAATATCCCCGCAACACAGGGGATACCTGTATTTCTCCTGACTGAAAAAGAGATGGGGACAGATGAACGGCTTAAGGTTATGGGCTATATTGACAGGGTTATAGAGAAGGATTCTTTCTTAAAAGGAGATATTGTAGATCAGATAAAGAAGCTGGAATCTTTATATCCCAAAAGGGCCGGACTGGTGGATGAGGTTACAGGACTCTTCAATCACCGCTATCTTAATATCAGGCTTAATCAGGAGACAAAGAGGGCTGACAGATACAAACAGCCATGCTCCCTCTTAATGATAGCCATTGACGACCTTCAGGCATATATTGCCAGAAACGGAGAGTTTCACAGCAATGCGGCCTTAAGGAAATCAGCGGAGCTTATAAAAAAGACATTAAGGGGTTATGATATCGCAACCAGATATGGAATGGATGAGCTTGCAATACTCCTTCCAAATACGTCAAAATCCCCTGCCTTACAATTAGCAAAGAGATTCAAGGCCATAATTGAGAGTTTTCCGTTTTATAACGCGGAGAACCAGCCCAAAGGAAAGATAAGCGCTAGCGTGGGCGTGGCAACATATCCTGACGATGCCAATGTCATGGAAGGGACTATTTTAGCGGCGCAAAATGCCTTGTCCGAGGCCATGGGAAAAGGCGGGGACATGGTTGTGGCATACAGGGCGGCAGGCAGTGAAGAGTAAGCGGTAACCGCCTACTCTATAAAAAATGGGTGTATAAGATGATTGAAAAAAAGGTTTTGATAGTTGAAGACAATGAGCAGAGCATGGAGCTTTTCCGCGACCTCCTTATATCAAAGGGGTATACGGTAATAGAGGCCATGGATGGCGAAGTGGCGCTTGAAAAGGCGCTAATAGAAACGCCGGCTCTTATCCTTATGGACATCCAGATTCCCAAGATAGACGGGGTTGAGGTTACCCGCAGGATGCGCAATTATCCTGCGCTGAATAACACTGTCATTATTGCGGTAACAGCCCATGCAATGAAAGGCGATAGGGAGAGTTTTTTAAAGGCAGGGTTTAATGATTATATAGCCAAACCGATAAATATAAAGGCATTTTTACAAACCATTGAAAATTATCTGCAGCCCGTCGTCTAATTTATATGCATCCAAGGGATAAAACCCTCCTTAATGATATAGCATATCTGAAGACAATCCTTTATCAGGCGCTTGAAGAGCAGGTTGGAAAAAGGCTCTTAAAGGTGATAGACGACCTGAGCAAAAAAAACATCCTGTCAAAAGATTGGTTTTACGACCCCCAGAAAGGCGCAAGAACGTCAGTATTATCCGATAAGCTATTTAAAACCATAAATAGGATTAGCATTAGTGAGACAGCCCGGATTATTCAGGCATATTCCATAAATTTTCAACTTATCAATCTGGCAGAGGAAAATTTTGGCATGCAGGACAGAAGAAGGAAAGAGCGGCAAGGCCTGACGGTTTCCGGTTCCATAGAGGGATGTGTCAGGGAGTTCAGGGGAAACGGCGTTACCCCTGATGAGATACAGCTTCTTTTGAATAGGCTTTCCATCGCGCCTGTAATAACCGCCCATCCCACAGAGGCAAAGAGAAGAACTGTGCTGGAAAAGCACAGAAAGATATACCTTTCAATATTTAAAAAAGAAAATCCTATCTGGACAGACAGGGAAAGAGAGGCAATAAGGGAAGAGATACTTGGAGAGGTGGAAAAGCTTTGGCAGACAGGTGATATAAGACTTGAAAGACCAAAGGTGAAAGAAGAGGTTTTAAACGGTATTTTTTACTTTAATAAGACATTCTTTGATGCGTTGCCAAGGATATACGATGAGCTTTGCCGCCAGCTCCAGAGATACTATCCTGGATATAAATTCTCTATTCCCCCGTCTTTATTATTGTTTGGCAGTTGGGTGGGCGGCGACAGGGATGGTAATCCATTTGTAACCAGCGAGAAGACAAAATGGACATTGATTTCACACAAAGAATTAGTCATCGCCAAATACACGGAAATCATATCCCGGCTTATATCCAGCCTGAGCATATCCATGCAGTTTATACTGCCAGGCAAGGAATTCCTTGTATCCATAAAGGAAGATGCAAATGCAATGGGAGCTGAGGGGCAAAGGATTATAGCAAGAAATCCTTATGAGCCATACAGACAAAGGCTTTCTCTTATCAGAAAGAAGCTTGAAAATACAAATGCAAATAAAGATGTGTTTTACAGAAATATAGAGGAGTTTATAGAGGATTTAAACATAATTAAAAGAAGCCTTAATGCCAACAAGGGGGGAAGGATTGCAAGGCTTGAAATTCTTCCGCTTATAAGGCAGGCAGAGGCCTTTGGTTTTCATCTGGCAAAATTGGACATAAGACAGCATAGTGAAATCCATAGAATGGCTGCGGCAGAGCTTCTGGAAAAAGCAGGCATTGTAACGGATATTCCCTTCTACCTTGCCCTGCCGGAACAGGACAAGGTAAAAATCCTCTCTGGAGAGCTTACATCTATAAGGTCTTTGGCGCCCGACTATGCGCGGTTATCTCGTGAAACAAAAGAGGTTCTGGATACATTTAAGGTAATTAAATATGCCCAGGATAAGATAAGCTGGGAAGGAGTAGGCTCCTACATTGTCAGCATGACGCACAATGCAAGCGATATCTTAACTGTAGGGCTTCTGGCAAAAGAGGCAGGGCTCTCTGGGATTAGTGATGATAATGAAATATTTAACAGGATAGACATAGTTCCGCTCTTTGAGACCATAGATGATTTAAGAAGGGCGCCTCAAATATTAATAGCGCTGTTTTCAAATCCTGCCTACAGGAGATACCTTGCAAAAAGGGATAATATTCAAGAGGTCATGCTTGGCTACTCAGATAGCTGCAAGGATGGCGGGATATTAACCTCTGGTTGGGAGCTCTATCATGCCCAGAAGATAATTACAGAAGCGGCAGCGGAATATAAAATCAAACTAAAACTATTTCACGGAAGGGGAGGGACGGTTGGCAGGGGCGGGGGGCCGACTCACAAGGCAATCCTGGCTCAGCCGCGGGGCACTGTCAATGGCCTTATAAAGATAACAGAACAGGGCGAGGTTATATCTTCCAAATACGCAAACCTCGGCACAGCATTATATAATCTGAACCTCCTTGTGGCAGGGGTTATGGAGGCGACATTAAATAGTAAGCAGTCGGCAGGGGTAGGGTGGGCATTGCCCGCCAATCAGAAATCAAAAAAACAAGGAAAGGATTTTGAAGGTGCGTTTGAAGAGATATCAGGAATATCATACAGGTTATACAGAGGGCTAATTGACGGCCCTGATTTTTTAACATATTTTTATCAGGCAACCCCCATAGAAGAACTGGAACACCTGAAGATAGGCTCCAGGCCGACTTACAGAAAGGGGAAAGGCGGGGTTGAAGATATGAGGGCAATACCATGGGTTTTTAGCTGGAATCAAACGAGACATATCATACCGGGGTGGTATCCGTTTGGTTCCGGTCTAATGGCATTTATAGGAAATGACGCGGCGCGGGAAAGGCTTGTTCAGGAGATGTATGTGAGATGGCCTTTTTTTAATAATCTCGTGGATAACATCCAGATGGTCATTGCAAAATCCGACATGCATATTGCAAGGCTTTATTCAACTTTGGTAAAAGATAAAAAGATACGGGAAAAGATTTATAAAAAAATACATAAAGAATTTAAACTGACCGTAAAAATGATTTTAAAGATCACTGGACAGAAAAGGATACTGGACAATGACCCGTTGCTTCAGAGGTCAATAGCCATGAGAATGCCCAGCATATATCCGGTAAATTATATTCAGGTTGCGCTTTTAAGAAGGCTTCGGAGCGGACGAATGCAGGGTAGTGAAAGAGAAAAATCTATTGCAGCGCTCATGATGAGCATCAACTGTATTTCCGCTGGACTGAGAAATACAGGATAGCTGCGTTTGATTTATCCTGGTGGTCCCAACGGGATTCGAACCCGTGTTTAAGCCTTGAGAGGGCTCCGTCCTAGGCCTCTAGACGATGGGACCTCTTTATAAAAACATTGAAAATTGCAAAATGAAAAATGCAAATTTATAAGATTTAAAATTTGAAATCTGCAATTTTCAATTTGCACTTATCACAAGTCTGGCTGGGGGACCAGGATTCGAACCTGGATAGCAAGAGTCAGAGTCTTGCGTCCTGCCGTTAGACGATCCCCCAATGAAGGCTTTTAATGTAAAGCAAATCCCTCACGTGAGTCAAGGTTTTTTTTATGGGAATCCTTTCGGGGTTGCCTTTTCAATTATATTGATATATCCTTTACGAAGCTTTTGGGGAGGCTTTTATCAGGAAATTTGATGTGCTTATAGTAGGCTCGGGGCCAGGCGGCCAGCGGGCTGCGTTTCAGGCGTCGAAACTTAAAAAAAAGGTTGCAGTCATAGAAAGGCAGCCATATATCGGCGGGGCAGGTCTTCACACAGGAACTCTGCCCAGCAAAACATTAAGGGAAGCGGCGCTTTTTCTCGCGGGTTTTAAACAGAGGGCAATCTTTGGTTTTCAGCTTGCCATTGGGAGAGAGGTAACCCTGCAGGAACTGATGCACAGAAAGACGGATGTGATTAAAAAGCAGATGGAGATAATAATAGACCAGTTCAGCAGAAACAATATAGAGATAATCTACGGAGAGGCCTCATTTATAGATGAGCATAGATTGGCTGTAAAGGGAGCAACTGCTGCTGAAGAACTTTATGGAGAGGTTATCATTATAGCAACAGGCACAAGACCGCTTCGGCCTAAAGAGGTACCCTTCGATGAGAGCCATATATACGATACAGACACAATATTAAAGATAGATAATATACCGTCAACCATCACCATAATCGGCGGCGGGGTCATTGGTTGTGAATATGCCTGTGTGTTTGCCTCCCTTGGGGTAAAGGTTGACCTTGTAGAAAAGAAATCAAGGCTTCTCCCATTTGCAGATGAAGAGATTGTAAACAGCCTTATTTACTGGATGAGGCACAGCGGCATCACCCTCAGACTCAGTGAAGAGGTGGTAAGGATAGTGGTAGAAAAGGAGGATCGGGTTGTTACCCACTTAAAAAGCGGAAAACAGGCTGTTTCAGAAAAGCTCCTCTATACCATGGGCAGGGTAGGAAATACTGACATGCTAAACCTTGGGGTAATAGGCTTAAGTCAGGACAACAGGGGCAGCCTCAGGGTGAACGAAAACTACCAGACCGCTGTCTCTCACATATATGCAGTAGGGGATGTTATAGGGTTCCCGGCGCTGGCATCTACATCAATGGAGCAGGGAAGAAAGGCGGTTTGTAACGCATTTAACAAAGAGCAGATTACCTGTGAGTTAGTTCCTCATCTTCCGTTTGCCATATACACGATTCCGGAGATATCCATGATTGGCGAAACAGAAGAAGGATTGACCGCAAAGGCCATACCTTATGAGGTTGGCTGCGCCCTTTTCCAGGAAGTTGCAAAGGGGCAGATAACCGGAGATATACATGGCATGCTTAAACTCCTTTTTCACAGAGAGGACAGGAGGCTCTTAGGCGTTCATATAATAGGGGAAAGGGCATCAGAACTTATACACATAGGCCAGGCAGTTATGAGTTTTGGAGGGACGATAGATTATTTTAAGGATACGGTCTTCAACTATCCAACATTATCAGATGCATATAAGGTTGCGGCATTGAACGGATTGAACAAGTTGTAAAAATCAAAAATCTGCCAGGCCAACATGAAGCTGATTATTGATGGAAAACTTGATATAATTAATCAAGGAGGAAACACCGATGAAACAGATAAAAATACTTCTTAAAGCCATAGTACTCTTTATAATTTTATTCATATTATCCGTCAATATAGCAGACGCAGAGACTATCAGGGGAACTGTCAAATATAAGTCAGCGGATGACGCAGGAAAGGCAGTGGTCTATATTGAAAACACAGGCGGCACATTCATACCTTCCGGAAAAAATCCCATTATGGACCAGATTGATATGACATTTGTTCCCTATGTGCTTCCTGTGCTTGTAGGTACCACAGTGGATTTTCATAACAGCGACGGTCTGCTTAATAATATCTATACACCGTCATGGGCGGGATATAAGTTCAACCTTGGCACCTATCCTAAAGGAGTGGTGAGGCCATTCACATTTGACCGTCTCGGCGAGGTAGTCGTTCTATGCAATATCCATCCTATGATGGAAGCCTATATACTGGCGCTGAAGAACCCCTATTTTGTAGTCCCGGACAAAGACGGGAAATACCAGATAAAGGATCTGCCTCCCGGGGTATATAACCTTAAGATGTGGTATAAGAAGGCTGTTAGCCCGGTTAAAAGCATAACAGTTGAAAAGGGAAAAGAGACAGTAGCTGATTTCAGATAGTATTTACACAGACTTATTAAAGGGGGACTGCAGATGAAACTCGCAATCAGAATAAAGCTTATGCTTGGTTACGCAGCCATCCTGTGTCTTATGCTGTCAGTAAGCATTCTGGGATATCTGGCGCTGGATAATGTCAGTAGAACTGCAAGCCAGATTCTTGTGCATGCGCATAAATATGACATAGTTAACAACCTCATGCAATCTGTAAAACTTTTCCTTGATATAAACGATGTGCTTATAAAAGATCCTGTGCACGATACAAGCTACTATGACTCGCTTGCCCTTGATGTGGAAAAAAAGATTTTATATACGGGTAAGCTCAGGCTCAAGGACAATGAAAAGAAATTTCTTAAAGAGGTGGATGATGAGTTAAATTTTATACGAAAAAGCACCAAGGTGTCTTTAGGCTGGACAGATGCGGAACGGAGCGCAAACCTTGTCTCCCTATTGAAGGATACGGACAGGGCAAAGCTTGCCCTTATTAACAATATGGATGCCTTGTATGACGAGACATGGCGATCGCTCGATAAAGTGGTCATAGTGGCTGATCAGGCGAAAGAGAAGGCCTTAAAGCAGATTATAACCTTTTCTATAA
This sequence comes from Deltaproteobacteria bacterium, assembly GCA_030690165.1. Classification (NCBI taxonomy): domain Bacteria; kingdom Pseudomonadati; phylum Myxococcota; class Myxococcia; species Deltaproteobacteria bacterium. The sequence continues at coordinate 243,315 of JAUYHF010000007.1, forward strand.
TTGCGATAGTTGCCGGGATAGGGATATCCGTTTATATGGCGCATAGGATTACAACCCCCATAGGGGCATTATCCCTGGCTGCCAGTAGTGTTGCCAAGGGCGCCCCTTATCATGAGGTCGAGAAGACAACAGAGGATGAAATTGGGGATCTGGTTACCTCATTCAATCAAATGGCGCTTGACCTGAGGGCATCCAGAGACCAGATTGAGAAATATAATAAAGAACTTCAAACTATGGTGGATGAAAGAACCGCTGAACTGGAAAAAACAAAGGAATATCTGGAGAACATCATGGAATATTCCGGAGATATGATTATTACCACCACACTTTATGACGAAATCGTTCAGTTTAACAGGGGCGCCGAAAATATACTCGGCTATAATAGAGAAAATATGGTGGGTGTTAGATTTGAAGACATGTTTGTTGACAAGAGGGATTACAGGAGGATAAGGGAAAGGGCGGTCGAGTATGGAAATGTGTCAAATTACGATACAAGGCTTATGAAAAAGAGCGGAGATATTGTGCGTATCAGTCTCACAATTTCAAGATTAAAGGACAGGAGAGGCACGGTCATAGGCCTTGTAGTCATTGGAAAAGATATCACCAAAAAAGAAGAAGGCCTGAAAATATGAAAAAGGCTATTCAGCGAAGGACAGCTGTTTCTATATTTATAGTTGGAATACTCCCTATTATTGTGGGCACATCTTTTGTTTACCTCCAGGGCAGGAAGGAGCTCACAGAATCTGTAGGGAAGGACTTTGCGCGGATAACCAGAGAGATAGCAGGCAACATAGAAATAATCATAGAACAGTATGTTTCCAGCATCAGGGGTCTGGCCATATCCCCGGTCTTAAGAGATGCAGTCAGGTCTGCCAATAAGGCATATGCAGGCAGGGGAGAGGCCTCAATTGAAAAAGAGATACGGCAGATGGATCTGCAATGGGTAATGACTGGAAACAAAGACGAGTCTTTAAAAAAATATTTGTTAAACCTTGCTGCCAGATATCTTCTGGATATCAAGAAGCAGACAGGCGAATATGCGGAGCTTTTTATAACCGACTCAAGAGGCGCGCTGGTAGCGTCTACAGACAAGACCCAGTATCTTTATTTTGGGAATGAAGAGTGGTGGCAGACAGCCTATAATAACGGTAAAGGGGAATTATATATAAGCAAGATATATCTTGATCCGGATAAAAATCAGTATCTGCAGGGCATCGCAGCCCCTATCATGGACGAAGGAGGAAATCACCTTCTCGGTGTTGTACGTATAGTCCATAAGATAGAAAGGCTCTCACAGGTGGTGCAAAAACTTCGAATCGGCAAGAGCGGTCATGTCATGCTGCTCAATTCCTCCGGGTCAATTCTAATCTACTCTATGCTTCCTCCTCATATTCAGATGGTTACAGAGGAGCTTATGAGGGATATTACTTTAACCCGCAGAGGTTGGGCTGTTGTCAAGGATAATGCCCGTGGTGATGTAGATGCCATCTCAGGATTTGCTCCGTTAGCCTTCTCATTCGATTATGGGAAGAATATCTTTGGCGGTAACAAATGGTATACATTTGTCAGCCAGTCTCCGGAAGAAAGTTATGCGCCTATGAGCGCCCTGTTAAAAAGGACTCTGCTGCTTCTGGTCTTCTCGGTTGGCATCCTTTCCGCAATGGGATTCTGGGCAGCAAGAAGGATTGTAAAGCCTATCCATATTCTTGAGCGCGGCGCCAGGATTATAGGAAGCGGCGATATGAGCCATCGTATTGATATAAAGACAGGCGATGAGATAGAGGAACTTGCCATGGAATTCAATCAGATGGTGGAGAAAATAAACCAGTCGTATACCGAGTTGGAAAAACGTGTTGCAGAAAGGACCGAAGACCTGAAAAGAAGTTATAAGGAAATGGAGGATGTGAACCGTCTGAAATCGGAATTCCTTGCCAATATGTCGCACGAGCTCAGAACACCGCTCAATTCTATCCTTGGTTTTTCAGAGATGCTTTATGAAGGCATGTGCGGAGAATTAACTGCAAAGCAGACGGAATACGCGGAGTACATACACAAGAGCGGCAGTCATTTGCTTGCGCTGATAAACGACATCCTTGATATTTCAAAGATAGAGGCAGGCAAGATGGAGATAAAACCCGCAGAATTCTCTGTTACGGCTGCTATAAAAGAAACACAGGCCATCATATATCCAATGGCTTTCAAAAAAAGGATATCTATAGAGGTTAATATAGACGATAATATATCCACAATTGTGGCTGACAAAAGGATGTTTGAGCAGATAATGTATAACCTCATGAGCAATGCCGTCAAATTCACAGGGGAAGGCGGCTATATAAAAGTCAATGCCGTGTCCAACAACTATTATTTGCAGACATCTGTCATAGATAATGGGATAGGGATTAAAAGCGAAGACATAGACCTGATATTTAAGGAATTTAAACAGGCCGACAGTTCATTAAGCAGAAAACACGAAGGAACAGGGCTCGGTCTTGCCCTGACAAAACGTTATGTGGAAATGCAGGGAGGAAGCATAAGCGTGGATAGTGAATACGGCAAGGGGAGTAATTTTACATTCAGGCTTCCGGTGAACATAACACAGCTACCGCCACACACTCCGGCAGCCTGACCTGACAAATTATCTTCCATAACGTAAAGCCCGTACCTAGCCTCTTTTGGCCGGAAACGGGCTTTATAAATTTCCGCATCAGACCATTTTCATCGCCTCTATCAAAACATTAGCGACCTCCGGTCTTGAAAATTGCGGCGGTGGCATTGCCCCTGCCCTTAACATCTCCCTTACCTTTGTGCCTGAAAGTGTAACATGATGGCTGGAGTCATGGGGGCAGCTTTTATACGAAGCCATTCCCTCGCATTTTTTGCAGTAGAATGTATGGTCAAAAAACATCGGTGTTATACCGATCTCCTGAGGGTCAAATTCGTCAAATATATAATGGGCATCAAATGTGCCGTAGTAATTCCCTACACCTGCATGGTCCCTTCCGACAATAAAATGCGTGCAGCCATAGTTTTTTCTTATGAGCGCATGGAATATTGCCTCTTTTGGCCCTGCATATCTCATTGCCGCAGGATTTACAACAAGGGCAACCCTGTCCTTCGGGTAGTAGTTCTCTAATAATACCTCATAGCATTTCATCCTTACAGCAGCAGAGATATCATCTCCTTTTGTTTCACCGACAATCGGGTGGATCATAAGGCCGTCAACCACCTCTAAAGCGCACTTCTGTATATATTCATGCGCCCTGTGAATTGGATTTCTTGTCTGAAAGCCGACAACCCTCTTCCAACCCTTTTCTTTAAACAAATGCCGTGTTTCAACAGGGTCAAGCCTGTATTTTTTGAATTTCTCCTGTTTTACCCTGTGAATGACAGAAACCTTGCCCCCAAGAAGAATATCACCCATCTCAAAAACCTTTGCAACACCAGGATGCGCCATATCCTTTGTGCCATAGACCTGAATGGCCTCTTTTTCTTTATCGTGGCTGAATTTTTCCTCAACATGCAAGACTGCAAGTATCTCTCCTGCATCATTTACAAGGCTTGCATCTTCACCTTCTTTTATATTTTTTGCCTCATCCTTTGTAACAGAAAGTGTTATCGGGATTGTCCATGGAAGGCCGTTTGACAGCTTCATATTGTCCATGACGCTGTTATAGTCTCCCTTTTTCATAAATCCTTCAAGGGGGCTGAATGCGCCGATTGCAATCATCTCAAGGTCAGATATTTCTCTGTCACTCAGGTGCGTCTTTTTTAATTTTTGCGCCTTTTCTGAAATGGCATCCCTTTCCTTTCCTTCAAGAATCCTGTTCACAAGCCTGCCGCCATGCGGCTCAATAAGACCCATCATTTATTATCTCCTCCTTATGATAAGGTCAAGGTTGAGGATGAGGTTGAGAAAAAAATAAATCTTAATCTTAACCTTGACCTTAACCTCAACCTTTATTTATGTATTCCACATTCCTTTTTTTCATCTTCTTTGTGAAACCATCTCCACCTGCCAGAGCGGGGCGGCTCGCCTTTAACCAAGGGTGTTGAGCATATTATACAGCCGATAGAATCATAATCTTTGTCAAAGAGCTTATTATACGGCAGATTGTTTTCTTTGATATACTGCCATATATCTTCCATACTCCAGTCAGCAAGTGGATTTAGTTTTAGAATCTTCCTTCCATCTTCTTCAATAATCTCAGCCTTTGAGACAGTTTTTCTGTAATTAGATTGGTCTCTCCTTAAACCTGTTATCCAGACATCAAGGGTTTTTAATGCGCGTCTGTTAGGCTCAACCTTTCTTATAAAACAGCAATATTCCTGCTTTGCCTTATCCATAAAAAACAGATATTCGCCGAATTTCTTTATCATGTTCTCTAATGCGCCCTCTTCCGGATAAAACTTCTCAATAGTCAGGCCATACCTCTTTTCCGCAGCAGATATTGCCTCATAAGTCTCCGGATGCAGACGAAGGGTGTCAATGGTGAAAACTCTAAACTTTTTTAAATGCCTGCTTGCAAGGTCTGTTATTACAGCGCCTGTAAGCTGCAAGCTTGTGCCTATGGCGCATTTTTCCCTGAAGTTTTCAAATGCCCATTTGATAAGTTCTTCTGCGGACATTTTGTTTAATTTATCAAGGGTCTCTTTTGTAATATCTTCAATCTTCATAGTAAAAACAGGCGATAGGCAATGGGCTATAGGTTTTCTTTCTATTACCCATCGTCTATAGTCTATAGCCTAAAATTTCACATATCCCTTTTCTTCAAGATAGCTCAATATAGCCTTTGTTGATTCTTCAACTGAGAGTTTTGAAGTATCAATTGTTATCTCAGGATTCAGAGGCTCTTCATACGGCGCTGATATGCCTGTAAATTCTTTGACCTCGCCTGCGCGGGCTTTTTTATAAAGCCCTTTTGTATCCCTTTGTTCGCAGACATCCAGCGGACACTTTACATACACCTCTATAAATTCCCCGTCCTTTTGCAGTTTTCTGGCATTTTCCCTGTCCTGCCTGTATGGTGATATGAAAGCCGTTATTGTTATGATATTTGCATCTGTAAAAAGCTTTGCAACCTCTCCAATGCGCCGGATATTTTCAGAGCGGTCCTCCGGTGAAAAACCAAGGTTTTTATTTAAGCCGTGCCGGATATTATCGCCGTCAAGGATATACGCCTGATGACTGTTTTCAAGGAGCGCATGTTCAAGCTCAACAGCAATCGTTGACTTCCCTGAACCTGAAAGTCCTGTAAGCCATATAGTTACACCTTTCTGCTTTATGAGTTTTATTCTATCCTCTTTTGTGATCTTTCCGTGATGCCATTTTATGTTTGTTGCCTTCTGATGTGTCATGTCGTCTCCCTTCGTTTATAGCCTGTTTCTATTCTTCAAATACCTCCACCTTGCAAGGCGCCTTTTCAACAAGCTCATCTACCATAGACTTTGAAAAATATTTTAGAAACGCTGAACGTTTTCTTTTTATTGTCACTGCCACATCAACCTTGTATCTTTCAATCACCTCAATGGCCTTTTCAACAAAATCGCCCTGGGTTGTAACTGCGTCAAAATCCACATTCTCCTCCATTGCCCTTATCTGAACCTTGCCCATCTCCTCATAGCCGCGCTGCCGGTATTCCTTCATGATAGCCTCAGTAAGTTGTGTTGAAGGTTTGTCGCCTATAAAACCTATGTCTGTAAATTTATCAAAGACCTCATTGGCAAGCTCTGTCTCCACAATGTAAAGCACTACAAGCTTTGCCTTCTCTTTTTTTGCCAGATTAACAGCATACTCTATAGCATCCTGCGAGGTCCTTGATGTGGAAAGTATGAGAAGTATGTTCTTCACGTGTAAATATCCTCTCTTACCCCATCCCCACCCTAACCCTCCCCTTGAAGGGGAGGGAATAAAATAGTCTCCTCTCCCTCAGGGAGAGGATTAAGGTGAGGGTGGGGTTGATTTTCATATCTTTATCCCGATCAGCGGCCAATAAAATCTGGCCACGAGGTTAAACACTATCCATGCAATTGTCATCATTATAATACCTGCCTTTGCCATATCCGTTGCCGTTATGTAGCCTGATGAAACCGCTATGGCATTTGCTGGTGTTGACATGGGAAAGCAGAAGGCCATGCCTGCCGGGATCGCAATCGCATAAGTAACAAGCTTTGGCTCTATATTGAATTTACCGGCTATGCCAATCCCCACCGGCATAAGTATAGCTATCACTGCCGAATTGCTCATCCCCTCTGTCAGCAGGATTGTTAAAAGGGAAAATAGCGCAATAATAACCCACGGGCTATTCGCCCAATCGCCGATAGTTCTATTTGCTATCCATGCCGCAGCGCCTGACTTCTCCATTGCTGCGCCAAGTGTTATCGCGCCTCCATACATAAGTATTATACCCCAGTTTACATACTCCTCAATATCCTTCCATCTGACAAGTTTTAATATAAAAAGCCCAACAACAGAAACAATAGCTATATTGGCTATCCCAATGTCCTTGCCCAAAAACAGCCAGAACAATATTGTCATTGCCATTACAATACCTACCGCATATTCCACATATCCTATCTTGCCGATGACATTAATCTTCCGGGCAAATATAGTCCTTGCCTGCTCTATGCTGTCAACATCCATTGGAAAGAATTTAATAAGAAAAATACTGCCGATAAAGAGCATTATCACGACTGTTGGGAAAACGGCAATGGTATATTCAAAAAAATCAATGCCTGCGCCTGTTGCCTCTTTAAGCATGCCAACGGCAAGTGGAACCCTCCCGCCTCCTAAAAAGGTCGCAACGCCGCCGATTATACATCCCCATGCAAGGGCAAGAAATAATGACTTTGCATAATTTGACTTGCCTGGTTTCAGGTTCAAGCCCTTTGCAATCTCAAGCACAATAGGAAACAACATGGCTGCCACAGCATGTTCTGACATAAAAAATGAAAGTATTGCAGCCAGAAAAAATATGCTTAAAAGAAGCCCTGTTGCAGTCTTCCCGAATCTATTCATAATAGCCAGCGCGATACGGCCGGATAATCCGGAATGCATGACAGCGCCGGCAAGGATAAATGCCCCAAGTATAAAAAAAACCGGCTCATTTCCGAACAGCGCATATGTTTCCTTCTTGTCCAATATCCCCAGCAAAGGCACTGTTACAATCGCCAGAAGACTGGTTATGGCAAGCGGCAGTATGCCTGTAACCCACAATATCAGGCAAATGACAAACAGGGCAATAGCCCTCTGTCCCTGAATTGAAAGTCCATCCGGTGTTGGAAGATTTATAATGTAAAAGAAGATTAACCCGATTGCCAGAAAGAATAGCAGCCTGAAACTCTTTAAGACAATAATAATCCAGATGGGGCGTCTGTCTATCTCTATCTTCACTCCGTTAGCCCTCCTTCACCCCGTCGGATGATTCTCTTATCCTGACCCTCAACTTCCTTCGCAGGGTTGCAAGGCTCCATGCTGCCTTTAATCCTAATCTTGATTTGTAGAAATTCTGTATAAATCTTTTTATCCTTGCCTCTGCGCCGACAAAAAACCTTCCCTCTAACGGCGTTGTCACAATACTTATATCTCTGACCCAGTTTGTATTTATTTTATTTGCCATAACAGCCTTGTAAAGATGTCCGTATACCGGCGCAACATCATCAGTAGACGGCATTTTATACTTTAAAATCTTTGCCCCTGTTAAAGGCCTGTAAATAGGGAGTATCGGCACTACGTCAATACCGGTTAAAAAATCTATCCCCTTCATGGTTGATTCTATTGGTTCAAGCCCAACGATAAGATGAGACGCCACAGTGCCGTTCGGAAATATGGCAGCGGCGTATCTTAAGGCCTCAAGATACCTTTCTCTTCCAATAAGTTTGTCTCTTCCGGGGCATATCTCTTTAAAAAGCCTTTCATTAAATATCTCCAGATTATACAAAACAGAATCCGCGCCAACTGCGTAAGTTTCATCAATCCATCTGTTCTCCTTTGGCGGAAGAGCCTCTACAGCAATCAGGGTATTAAAGCGCTTTTTTATAGCCTTTATATACGGCTTCAAAAACTCTATGCCGCCGTCCGGCGTCTCTGAAAAACCTATTGACAGATATACAATCTCTGCCTTGCCTTCTTTGTACGCAGCCTCAACAGTCTCCAGCACATCTTCAACAGTGTATGTTTTGCCCTTTCCCTCCTGAATATCAGGACTGCCTGCGCAATACCTGCATTCTATATCTTTATTAAAGAAATCACACTGGGTTGCAGGGGTTATTGCCACATATCCCCCGTGGACAAGACCTATCTTTGAGAGCCGGATACCCGTCTTTGTTTTAAGCTGATAAAACTTAGGGGTAGGCACAATAGACACCTGAACCGACTCACCGCCGTTGACTATAAAAAATCTATTGCCCTTTTCTATCAGTTCATACGGCGATTCTTTTACAAAATCTTCAGCATAAGGGGCAGTTACCCATGTACTGCGGGGAAGCATAATATCCAACCCGCAAGTAATATCCACGAGGTCATGGCATTTATCAAAGCCTGCCTTTTTAAAAACCCTGCCGTCAACCCTTATGCCCTTGAGCATAAGGTCTATCTTCAGATAACCAGGATTGTGGAGATATAGATTGGATTTTTTCATGGTAGAATTAACTCAAAGATTACACCCCGCACTGCTCGGTTGCCTTGAATTCACATGCCTCTTCATAGGTGATAAGCTCTTTTATTGTTGCCTTTTCACTGCAGAGGGCGCATTCAGGGTCTCTCCTGACCTTCACCTTTCTAAAATTCATGCCAAGTGCGTCAAAGATAAGAAGATGACCTGCAAGTGTGTTGCCAATACCCAGAAGCTCCTTTATGGCCTCCACTGCCTGTATAACCCCGACTACACCTGCCAATGCCCCTAAGACGCCTGCCTCCTGGCAGCTTGGCACAAGGCCCTTTGGCGGCGGCTCAGAATAAAGGCATCTATAGCAAGGGTAGCCTGCGTGAGGTTTAAATATTGTAACCTGGCCGTCAAATCTAAACATACTGCCCGATATCAGGGTCTTCTTCTCAAAAAATGCTGCATCATTCATCAAATATCTTGTAGGAAAATTGTCGCTTCCATCCATGACAATATCGTAGCCCCTTATTATTTCTCTTATATTCTCCGCGCTTAGCCTTTCTTTGTATGTTATCACCTTTACATCAGGATTAAGGGCCTCTATGGACTTTTTTGCAGATACAGCCTTATGCACACCAATCCTGTTTGTATCATGGATTATCTGTCTCTGGAGATTGCTCAAATCAACGCAGTCGCCGTCAGCTATGCCTATTGTGCCGACACCGGCAGCAGCAAGATACAGAAGTATAGGCGACCCCAAACCGCCTGCGCCAAGCACAAAGACCTTTGCATTAAGAAGCTTAGCCTGGCCTTTGCCTCCAACCTCCGGAAGTATTATATGCCTTGAATAACGTTCTATTTGCTCTTCTGTAAAATTCATGTCGCTTCGCTCCAGTGCAGAATGTAAATTGCAAATTTAATTTTGTATTTTTAATTTTGCAATCTTCAATTCGCAATCTTCAATTTGCAATCGCTACCTCCTCTTCTATAAACGGCTCTTTATCATCTTCAAATGTCCATGATTTTACCGAAACATCTTTTCCGTTTTGAATGGCAATAATGATATACGAGTAAAAAGCCCATGCCCTTTCCCTGTCAAAGGCCGACGGCCGGTCAGGGTGGTCTGGATGGGAATGATAAAAACCAATCACCTCCTGCCTGTCAAGCGATGCCTCTTTTTCAATCTTCAATAATTCCTTAGGGTTTATCTCGTATCTGTCATTTGCCCTGTCTTTATTTATGTTCTCCATCAGCCGCGCCTTTGCAACTGATTTACCTTTTCCAATCAGCGCCCCGCAGCATTCATGCGGATATGCCTTTTTTGCATGACCGATTATTTCATTGTAAATATCTTGTGATAAATAAAGCATAATCTTAAGCAATAATTGCTCAAACCTAAAGGTTTGAGTTACAGTAACTCAAGGCTTTAGCCTTGATTTATTCAGTCCCACAACCGCGTCGAAAGGTACCTGTCTCCACCGTCAGGGAATAATACCACTATAACGGATTTATCTAACTTCTTCGCCACTTCAAGGGCGCCCCACATTGCCGCTCCGGAAGACTGGCCGACAAAAAGCCCTTCTTCAATGGCAAGTCTCTTTGCCATATCGTATGACTCCTCAGTGGGCGCAGGCACTTTATCGTCAAGCTCATTTTCGTGATATATACCTGGAACAATTGATGTAGCCATATGCTTAAGACCTTCAAGACCATGGAGTGGTGTGGCAGGTTCCACTGCTATCACCTTTATATCAGGATTAAATTCCTTCAATCTCCTGCCGGCGCCCATAATAGTACCGCTTGTCCCGATACTTGCCACAAAATGGGTAATCTTGCCATCGGTCTGCTTTATTATCTCCGGGCCTGTTGTATCATAATGCGCCTGAGGGTTCGATGGATTGTTATATTGGTCAAGTTTGCAGTATTTATCAGGATTATCCACATAAAGCTTCCAAGCAAGCCTTATAGCGCCATCAGAACCTTCAAGAGGATTTGAAAACACGACCTTTGCGCCAAATGCCTTGAGTATTTTTTTTCTTTCCTCGCTCACATTTGCAGGCACAACCAACTCAACGCCATAACCCTTTACAGCGCCAATCCAAGCATACGCAATGCCGGTATTCCCGGATGTGGAATCAAGAATTATCTTATCTTTGGTAAGCCTGCCGCTCTTTTCCGCATCCTCTATCATCCTCTTTGCCGCCCTGTCTTTCACAGAACCGCCAGGATTATAGTTCTCAAGTTTTGCATAAACCTCCACCGACATGGGAAGCTGTTTGGTAATTCTATTTATCTTAATGAGCGGGGTGTTGCCAACCATGTCAACAATAGACTGCTTTGCCAAACTCAAATCCCATCTAATCTGCGGTAAATCCTGAACAATATGCCTGCTCATATATTTATCTCTCCAAGAGTTATCTTAAAAGTTGAGTCTTTTACTCTTGTATAATACTTTAGTATATTTGTCAAGTTAAAATCCCTTACCAAAAATAGACTTTGATTTTTGGGGAAACCTGCAAGTTGCCTGCCAAACGAGGCAGCGGGCAATTTTTACGACGAGCCGTATGTTCACCAATACGGTGAGGAGTAAAAATTGTCCGATAACGAAGTATGACAGGCAAATCGCAGGTTTGTAAAATAGCGAGGTTTTTAATCGCTATTTTACGGCCATTACCTCTTTGCCTGTTCACATATCTGACTTACAGCCTCTATCACTTTTTCTATTATCCAGTTGGGTGTGGATGCGCCTGCTGTTATGCCGACCTTTTTTGCGCCATTAAAGTGTATCTGATTTAATTCCCCGGCAACCTCTATATGATAGGTTTTTGGCTGGATCTTCCTGCAAATATCTGCAAGCCGCTTGGTATTGGCGCTGTTCTTTCCGCCCACAACAATCATGCAGTCCACTTGCGCTGCAAGTTTTGTGGATTCATCCTGCCTGACAGATGTGGCATTGCATATTGTATTGAATATCTTTATCTCAGACGCCCTTGCAACACAGAACGCAACTATGGCTTGAAGATTCTGGATTGACTGTGTTGTCTGCGCAACTATACCTATCTTTTTTCTCCTCGGCATCCCCATTAGCTCATCCACGCTTCCTGCTGCTATTATATCCTTTCCGCCGTAACTCAAAATCCCTTTGACCTCAGGATGCTCCTTATCACCAACAACAACTATTGAATAACCTTCTTTTGTTAGAAGTTCCACATACTCATGGGTCTTTTTAACAAACGGACAGGTTGCGTCAACTATCTTAAGCCCTTTTCCTTTTACAATCTCCATCTCCTGCAATGTAACGCCGTGGGAGCGGATTATGATTGCGCCGCTGTCTACATCCTCAACGGTGTTGACAGCAGATATACCCTTCCTCTTCAATTCCTCTACTACCTGAGGATTGTGGATTATCGGCCCCAGGGTGTGGATACACCCCTTGTCGTCCATAGTGCACTCCTCTGCCATGTTTATGGCCCTTTTTACGCCGAAGCAGAAACCTGCATTTTTAGCGACAAGTATTTCCATATCTATTTTTCAATCGCCTCCACCATTTTTCTTACTACATCTTCTATTGCCATATTGCTTGTGTCTATATGGATGGCGTCGTCTGCCTTTCTTAACGGCGAAAGGGCCCTTGTAGAATCTTGCTCATCCCTTGCCTTCACCTCTTCAATAACCTTTGCAAGGGAAACATCGCTTCCTTTCTCCTTTAATTCCAGATATCTTCTTTTACCCCGAATCTCTGCCGAGGCATCCAGATAAAACTTTATATCAGCATCAGGAAAAACAACCGTGCCGATATCCCTTCCCTCCATTACCACAGAGCCGTTTTCAGCCATAGAACGCTGCAATCTGACCATAGCTTCCCTTACAGCCCTTTTTGTCGAAACCTTTGAAGAAAGGGGGCCGGCAGACGTCTTTCTTATCTCATTAGAATAATCCCTGCCGTCAACAAATATTTTATTGTCCTTAAAATTAAGTCTTATCTTTGAACAGAGTTTTTTTAATTTATCCTCATCCTCAATATCAATGCCTTCCTCATAGGCCTTGACTGCAACAGCCCTGTACATTGCGCCTGTATCAAGATATGTAAAATGTAATCTCTCTGCAAGCAGCCTGCTCACTGTGGATTTGCCGGTTCCAGCAGGACCGTCTATGGCAATTACAAGACCTCTTTTCATGCCCTTTTAACACTTTCTAATAATTCCATAAAACCGGGGAAAGAGGTATCTATGCAGTCTGTATTTGAAATAGTTATGCCTTTTTCCGATGCCAGCCCCGCAACAATCATTGACATTGCAACCCTGTGGTCGCCCCAGCTGTTACAGCTGTCATTTCCTATCGGTCTTTTCCCGCCTTCTATAGTCATACCGTCCGGCAACGGGGTAACCTTAACGCCTATCCTTCCAAGTTCGCTTGCCATTGATTCAATCCTGTCTGTCTCCTTTACCCTTAGTTCTTTAGCATCTTTTATAGTCGTGGTGCCTTCGGCAAATGCAGCGGCAACAGCAGCAATCGGCAATTCGTCAATGGCCCTCGGAATTATCTCTCCCTGTATCTCTATACCCTTGAGCCTAGTTGATTGTACCAAAATATCTCCGACAGGTTCGCCGGAAATTTCTCGTTGGTTTACTATTTTCAAATCTCCACCCATTGCCTGCAATAAGTCAATGATGCCTGTCCTTGTGGGATTTATCCCGACATTTTTTATCAGTAGTTCCGAATTTTCTGTAATAAGCGCCGCAACCATAAAAAATGCGGCAGAGGAAATATCGCCCGGAACTTCAATTTCTTTCCCGAAAAGTTTCTGCCCGCCTGCAATGCTGACGGCAGTTCCGCTGCGTTTTACCTTTGCGCCGAAATATGCAAGCATCCGTTCCGTGTGGTCTCGGGAAATGGTCGGCTCTGTTACTGTTGTAACTCCATCGGCAGATAGACCCGCAAGGAGAACAGCAGATTTTACCTGCGCGCTCGCAACCGGAGAGTTGTAAGTTATTCCTTTCAACTTTGAGCCGATGATTGCAAGAGGCGCCTTGTTTCCATTTTCCCTTCCGAATATCTTAGCGCCCATCTGTGCCAATGGTTCAACAACCCTTTTCATGGGTCTTTTTCTAAGATATTGGTCTCCGGTTATAACGGAAAAGAAATTCTGTCCGGAAAGAAGCCCTGTAAGCAATCTTATGGTGGTTCCTGAATTTCCGGCATCTATTACATCCTGCGGTTCCGTAAGGCCATGAAGCCCCTTGCCCTGAATAGCGACTATGCCGTTTTTATGTTCGTCAATACGAATCCCCATCTGCCCGAATGCCTTGAGAGTCGCCATATTGTCTTCGCCCTTCAAAAGCCCTTTTATTGTCGTATCCCCTTCAGCAATAGAACCAAGCATAATAGCTCTGTGTGAGATGCTCTTATCGCCGGGAACAGTTATCTCGCCTTTGAGGGAGTTAATCTTTTTTACAGTAATGTTTTTCATATCCCTATACTCTATGTTTATCAAACTATAACCCTACCACATGCAAAACCTTTCCAACCGTCTCCAGATTAACCTCTTTCTTTTTGACCTTTTCCTCTATTCCCTCTAAAAATTGGATAGTTCGTCTGTCATAATATCTTTCGCCGCAATTCTGACACACGAGGGTTTCTACAGGGACAAAAATAACATCCTTTCCCTTTTTAATTTCTTCTTCAACCCTCTTTTTTACAATATCTTCGTTTTTACAAATAACGCACTTCATTTTCTCCTCCTCTCAATACTGCCTCATATACTTCAGCATCTTTAATTATTCCAAATCTTTCATTCCTCATCTCCTCTTTGGCATGAAAGGTATAGAACACTTTACCTTTTCTAAAACAATCTTTTACTTTATTTAGCATATCACAGGTCGTCTTACTTTTTTTGTCTGAACCTCTTGCCTTCTAACCTTCATAAAGAATAATCCCCTTGTGAGAGATGCTCTTATCGCCCGGAACGGTTATCTCGCCTTTGAGGGATTGGGTTTTTTTTATGGTTATGGATTTCATAAGATGGCTTTTGGCTTAATTATTAACGGTCTCAATAGTAACAACATGCTTTTATAAAAATCTGACTAACCAATTTTGTCATGCCCGAATGTTTCTATCGGACATCCAGCGTCTTTTGTGTTATTGACGAAAATACAAAGACTCTGGATTCCCGCTTAATACCTGCTGGAATGACAGCATGGGGAGATTTTTGTTTTATGTATATAGTCTATTTCGAGACTGTTAATAATTAAAAGTTTTTGCTATAACAATCAAAAATCATACTTCGTCAACATAATACTTGCCGATATTAAAGTTTTGGATATGCTCGGCAAGTTTGTCAAGATTCATCGCCTCTACTACTTCTTTAGCCTTTTCCTCATTTTGAGCCTCAACTTCAATATGTCCGGCGAATTCAAAGTCTACAAAAAATTTGGGCATGGTCACCTCCTTGTGCTTGCTTGAAATTGTTAATGTTATAAATTTATAGATGCTTTGTAATTTTCTCGCTTATTACTGATGCTGAAACCTCTTGAAAACTTATGATAATCTTTATGCCTTAGCTCAAAACAGATTATTTCGTCAAAATTAGTTTCTAAAAGGTAATTATTTTCTTCTATCAAGTTGTCAAACGCCTCTTCTGGGCTATTGCCTTCAGCAAAACCAATTACCTGGCAATTTTCAATATCAGGTTCTGGAGATTCAGAATTAGGCTGATGAGTAAAGCCCTCAGCGGTTATAAAGATGTAAGATTTCATACATTATAGTGTTGTAAAAGTTCCGCTATCTTCGGGTCATCAGGGATTTGAAGGTTTTTGAAATTATTCTCAAAAACAATATTATGAAATTTCTTTTTTTGATTTGGGTTCAAAGATGAATAA